>NZ_JBFROH010000031.1:0-82291 GCF_041471425.1 Vibrio sp. 10N.261.52.C2
TTTTCCGGATTGGTATTAGAAAACCGATAAAAGACAGGCTCGATGTTGATGCAACATCGAGCCTTTTTAATATTTTCTACTTTTAGGGCGGTAGATTAGAAGCGGTAGTTCGCTTGGATGCCCACTAACCAGATGCTACCAGTCACTTCACCTTCGAAGTCACCACCAAATGGCGCAGAACTTGCGTCATCTTCAACCATTTTTGCGTCTTTCGCTAGGATGTAAGTGAAACCAGCGTCTAGTGTTAGTTGCTCAGACCATTGGTAGCCAGCACCAATACTTAACCAAGTGCGGTCCGTTTCAGGAATCGTCGCAGTACGGTGCTCTTCGCTTACAGCAGAAGTGTCATATGCGATACCAGAACGTAGAGCTAACTTAGGCGTCATTTGGTAAGTTGTACCGATCGCAAAGCGGTAGTTGTCTTCCCAGTTCTCTTGCTTGATATCTTGAGTTCGAGCAGGACCGAATTCAGGGATGTCAGCTACTAGTTCTTCAAAGCTACTCCAATTAGTCCAGTTAACGCTCGCATGTACAGCGACTTTATCTGATAGTTGATGGAAGCTTGCAAGCTCGGCGGTTGCTGGCAATGCAAGTTGCATTGAGCCGTTATATTTTGACTTCACAGGAGTACCTAAAGCGCCAGCAACAGCATCAAAAGCGACACCATTTGCGTGGCCCTCAAGCGTTAGGTCTACTTCTGACTTGTAGGTAAAACCAAGGCGGTTGTTTTCATTGATCTGCCAAGCGGTACCAACTTGCCAGCCCCACGCTGTGTCATCACCTTCCATGTATTTTAAAGCTGTACCTTGAGGCATAGGAACTAGAGAGTTAACTGTAGATACCGCTCCAAAGCTACCTTCAGCCATGATGTAACGAATACCACCACCAATAGATACGCTTTCAAGTACTTGGTAAGCCGCGTTTAGGTTTAGCTCCATCGTAGTAACACTTGCTTCGTTACCGTGGTTTGCGCCACCAAAGTCTTTACCTAGGTCTGTTTCCATACCGTAGTTAGTGCCAGCAGCAAAGCCTAATGCGAACTTGTCGTTGTACTTATGAGAAACATAAAAGTTTGGGATTACTGCACTGTGCGCAAAATCGCTAGAATTTGACGAAGTAGATTGTCCCATCATGGACGTAGAAGTACCGTCGATATCGATGTTAGGGTCAACATAGATAGCACCAACAGAAACCTGAGTACCTTCTAGGTAAGTCAGCATGGCAGGGTTACGCCATTGTGCGTCTGCGCCGTCAGCCATTGCAGCTTCACCAGCGTATGCGCGGCCAAGGCCTGTTGCTGAGTATTCTGCTAGTTGAAAACCTGCCGCGTGAGTGACGGTAGAAGTCGAAAGTAGTCCAACTGCCACTGCAGCAGATAGAAGAGTCTTATTCATTTTCATTATTATGTTCGCTGAATCATAAGTATTTAGTGGCGTGATTCTACGTTTAGAGTCATTACTTTAAAAATGAAATTCGAATAAAACAGTGTTTTAGGGATTTAATGAGTAAATGTGTTTAATTATTAGAGAAATAATCTAAATGTTTCTGCTGTGTTGCGAAGTTTGAGCGTACACTTGTAGTCATATATTGACCTTGCAGGCTACAGTTGTAAGCTTAAATTGATGTAGGTCAGTGGTTTAGGCAATAAAAAAGGGTCGCATTATGCGACCCTTTGAGGTTTATAACCTAGCTTTTATTAGAAGCTACGGCTGTACTGTAGACCCATTAGGATTGCATCTGCACGAGTTGTTGCTGAAATTGACGAAACAACAGAAGTTGATTCATTAACTTTAACATCGTCGCCCATTAAGTATGTGAAACCAAAGTCTACGTTTGACGCTTCGTTGATGTGGTATGTGAAACCAGCTGAGAACCATTGGCGATCTGAATCTGGAACTGAAACTGAAGTGACTTCATCTTGTGCACTTGTGTCATACATGTAGCCGGCACGAAGTGTCCAATCGCGATTCATGTAATATGTACCACCTAGAGAGTAGTGCATACCATTCTGCCATTCGTAATTGTTTAGAACACCTGCTTTGTCTGCTTCTAGCTTGTCAAATGAGCTCCAACCAATCCATTGCACTGAGTAATGAACTGCGAATTTAGTATCTTCAATCTTGTGGAAACCAGAGAACTCAACCATATCAGGTAGAGGCATATGAAGAGTATCATCTTTATATTCAGTGCCTTGGTAGCTGATATCGCCTTCAGCTTCAAGTTTCGGAGAGTAGTGGTAAGCCAAACCAAAACGGTTATTTTCATTTAACTCGAAAACAGTACCAAGGTTAAAGCCCACAGCCCAACCATCCGCTTCAGCATCAAGAACTGTTTGACCTGCTTGTGGCAAGCCTGGGATTGGCGGAGTATTAACTTCCGAGCTCATTGTTCGTTTCAGTTCGCCTTTACCGTAAATAAGGTCAAGGCCTGCACCAAAGCTCCACTGTTTGTTTAGACGGTATGAACCAGCTAAACCAAAGTTAACACTTTTTACATCTGTTAGGCCGCCGTATTCACCACCCACATAGCTATCGCTGAATTCAGTTTTTGTACCGAAGTTAGAATAAGCATTTACACCCCATGCAAATTTATCATTTACTGGAACGATTAGATGAATGTTTGGTGCAATCGAAGTATCGCCAGCATCGTCATAGTCAGCATTGCTAGAATTACCGCCCATGAAGCCTGTGTAAGTAGCATCCTTGACTTCAATCATAGAAGTGATGCTTTCAAAACCAAGAGATAGTTCAGTTTTGTCAAACAGTGCCATTGCCGCAGGGTTACGTGCCATTACTGACGCGTTATCTGCGATTACTGCATCACCAGCGAAAGCACGGCCGATGCCGGTAGCTGATTGTGCGTTAAGTTGGAAACCTGCTGCCATCGCTTGCGAAGACGCCAGTGTGATTGTTACTGCTAAAAGAGACTTTTTAAACAGACGCGTGTTGTTGGTAGTCATTCATTTATTCCTTTATATATCCGCCTCTACAGGGCGATTAATTTGAGCAATTGCTCAATGGTGGCTGATCCTATTCGCAAGTATACGATATACAAATCCGACCATTGGGAATTTTGAGTGGAAAATTATGGAAATGACGCCTATCTGGCACGAAAATGGTGTGAAATGCTGTTTTTTAGAGTTTTAACTCTAGAGGTATTGGTGGTGTGAATGGTTTTGTGGTTTATTTATAAATAAAGCCCAGCAATATCAGTAATATAATTGCTGGGCCTTTTGTGACGGGGCTTTAAGAGCGAATCAGCTCATTGGTTTGATCATTTTTGTCAGCTTTTCGGCGATTTTGGAAACATCCTCACCATTTTCACCCACAAGGATTAAGCTGCTGCCATCTACGGGTGTTACCGAGCCGGACATGCCTTTTTCATCAAAATCGATAGGTTTGTCTGTTGGAATACCGGTTAAAAACAGTGTTACTTTGCCTTTTGCGCCTTGGAATACCATATGCACTGCGTTGGATTTACCAAAGCCACAGTGGTTTAGGTAATAGACGTGGTAAGGGAAAGTATCATCAAACTGAAAAGCAAATGGATTCATTTTTGCGTTGATCTGCTGCGATGTGACCTGTTCATCGATGTTACTAACAAAGCTCTTCTCATCAACCACATGCTTCATCGCCGTATCAACTAAACTAGCTTGCGCAGGTGAAACGAATGCATTTCCCCAATTCACTTGGCCAACTAATAGACCAGCAACAAACGCTACGGAAGCGGCCATTGCCATTGCTCGTCTCGCAAACGTTGGCCTTACTACTTTGCTTTCTTCGCTTGAGGTCTGATTGAACAGAATACGATCAGCAAGATCGTCTGGCACATCCACATTCATCGCAGAGTGGATCTGTTTATCAAGCGCTAGTACATCGTCTAAGAAGTTACTATTGGCTTCGCTATTCGCGGTCGCATCAACAATATCTTGTGTACGTTGTTTAGGTTTCGACAATACACGACGACGAAATTCCAAATCATCCATTATGTTGCCCCCTCTCTGCCTCTTCTGTATCCAACAGCTCTTTCAACTGATTTCGAGCTCTGAATAAACGTGTCATCACCGTGTTTTTGTTGAGATCGAGAATATCGGCAATCTCATCACCACTAAAACCACCAATCACTTGCAAGAAGAGAGGTTCACGGTAATCAATTTCAAGTTTCATGATCTGGGCTTGCAACCACTGATGCTGATGGTGCGGGTCATCACTGACACTAGCATCGTTACCGTGATCGTCGATATCAACCAGATCAAACTGTTTGCGTTCAAAACGTCGAGCGTTCTCGCGTCTCAAGATGGTAATCAGCCAAGATTTGGCGGCTTTTTCATCTTGAAGGCTATCGAGTGACTTCCATGCACGAAGGCAAGTTTCTTGAACTAAGTCTTCGGCAATGCTTTTGTCTTTGCATAACCAATAGGCGTAGCGAAAGAGGTCACGATGATAGGCGCGCACAAGTGCTTCGTATTTTCTTTGTTTGTCCATATCAGAGTTGACCGGACGCTTGGCTGTTTTCTTTCCAAACATTTTTATTATTGACACACGAGCCTCCATAATTGCTCTGCGTATAGCTGTCCTCTATACGTTGTGCTTCGTTTTTATATTTTTAGAGCTAACGATCGGCAGGAAATCGTAAAATCACATTAAAATTGATCTACTTCAAAATCTAAGGCCTCGAACCCGTTATAGTACACCTTGTCGTCTAGTTAGTCATTCGTGGCTAGCATGTTGAGCAAGACGACACTTCCTTTTGAAGGCTGACTTTACTTTCTCCTAATCAGGAAACTGATTATTTCAATTGGCGCTAAGTTAATTGCTTTATATACATTCCGACCACACAGCTTTGTGTGGTTTTTTTTTGCCTCAAGAAAACCATTCCCTACACAGCGATAACAGTCTTTGCTTACAATAGTTTAGTCTCTTACGACAACCTTTCCCCCCAAAAAGGTTCGCCTGAATGCGCAGTTATATTTTCAAACAGTGAGATACTCGTATCACGTTTATTTAAACGCTCGTTTGATTTAATTAACAACTTCTTTACAATGCTTCAGGTCAGACCTCTTAACTTTAAGGAGAAACCATGGGCAAACAGGAAGTCAAAACGCGTTCTGGAGAACGTGTTGCCGTTGTCGCTGGATTACGAACCCCATTTGCTCGTCAGAGCACAGAATTTAGCCAAGTGCCTGCGGTTGACCTAGGCAAAATGGTTGTGAGCGAAATGCTTGCAAGAACGGATGTCGATCCTGCGCTTATCGAACAAGTTGTGTTCGGCCAAGTAGTGCAAATGCCAGAAGCGCCGAACATTGCGCGTGAAATCGTGTTGGGCACAGGCATGAACATCAATACCGATGCCTACAGTGTCACACGAGCATGTGCGACCAGCTTCCAAGCGGCAGTTAACGTGACCGAAAGCATTATGGCTGGCACGATTGATATCGGTATTGCGGGCGGTGCGGACTCTTCTTCTGTATTGCCTATCGGTGTTTCGAAAAAGTTAGCGGCAAATCTATTAGCGCTGAGTAAAACGAAAACTATGGGTCAAAAGCTGAAAATTCTTAAAACACTTTCCGTAAAAGATTTGATGCCAGTACCACCTGCAGTTGCTGAATACTCGACCGGTTTATCCATGGGACAAACGGCTGAGCAAATGGCTAAGACGCATGGTATTACTCGCGAAGCTCAAGATGCACTTGCTCACCGTTCTCACTCTTTGGCTTCTCAGGCATGGAAAGAAGGCAAGATTAAAGACGAAGTGATGACGGCATTCCCGGCACCTTACAAAAAGTATCTAGCGGAAGACAACAACATTCGCCACGACTCAACGGTTGAAGGATACGCCAAGCTACGTCCTGCTTTTGATAGAAAGTACGGCAGTGTAACGGCAGCCAATGCTACGCCACTGACTGATGGCGGTGCAGCAGTGATGTTGATGCGCGAAGGTAAAGCGAAAGAACTAGGCTTAGAAGTGCTTGGTTATATTCGTGGTTATGCGTTCTCAGCGATTGGTGTTGAAACAGATATGTTGATGGGCCCGACTTACGCGACCTCACAAGTATTAAAGAACACCGGTTTAGAGTTGTCAGACCTTACACTGATCGAGATGCATGAAGCATTCGCTGCCCAAGTTTTGGCTAACGTTAAAATGTTCGCGAGCGATGAGTTTGCACAGAAGAATCTTGGCCGCGACAAAGCGATCGGTGAGATTGATATGGAGAAGTTCAACGTGCTGGGTAGCTCGATTGCTTACGGACATCCGTTTGCAGCGACTGGCGCGCGCATGATGACTCAAACATTACGTGAACTGAAACGTCGCGGTGGCGGCTTGGCATTGAACACAGCGTGTGCGGCTGGTGGTTTAGGTGCAGCAATGATCTTGGAGGTAGAATAATGTCTACGACTCTTGATGCAACAACAGAAAAAGAAACAGTCGCTCAACCAGATTCAACCTCTGCGACTGAATCAACCAAAAAGAAAGCGACAGCATTTACTCTCAATATCGATGAGCAAGATATTGCTTGGTTAGCGATTGATGTACCAAACGAGAAAATGAACACGCTGCAAGCGGCTTTTGCTGAAGAAATGAAAGCCATCTTCGAGCAACTCAAAGAAAAGCAAAGCCGAGTTAAGGGCCTAATCGTTCATTCTCTTAAGCCAGATAACTTTATCGCTGGTGCTGATGTAAGAATGCTTGATGCGTGTAAAACGGCTGACGAAGCACAGTCTCTGGCTCGCCAAGGGCAGGAGATGTTCCAAACGCTTTCTGAACTACCGTACCCAGTAGTCGCAGCGATTCACGGCCCATGTTTAGGTGGTGGTTTAGAGCTTGCACTGGCGTGTGATTACCGTGTATGTACCGATTCAGATAAGACTCGCGTTGGTCTGCCAGAAGTACAGTTAGGTCTGTTACCAGGCTCTGGCGGTACACAGCGTCTACCTCGCCTTATTGGTTTGCTGCCATCTCTTGACCTAATCCTTACGGGTAAGCAACTGCGCGCTAAGAAAGCGAAATCGCTCGGTGTTGTCGATGCTTGTGTGCCTGAAACTATCCTGCTTGAAGTCGCTAAAAGCTTTGTTGAAAAGAATGCGGGCAGTAAAAAAGGTAAGCGTCTGGCGTCGAAAAGCCAAGCGTCGACTAAAGAAAAGCTGATTTCACGCACGGGCCTTGGTCGCAAAGTGATTTTTGAACAGGCTTCAAAGAAGACGAATCAGAAAACACGCGGAAATTACCCAGCAGCAGATGCGATTCTAGACGTCATTCGTTATGGCCTAGAGAACGGCTTTGATAAAGGCCTTCAGTACGAAGCGAAGCGTTTCTCAGAACTGGTTATGACTTCAGAGTCTAAAGCCCTTCGTTCGATTTTCTTTGCAACCACGGAAATGAAAAAAGAACACGGCGCAGACGCAGAACCCAAAGCGGTTAAGCGTGTTGGTGTGCTAGGCGGTGGTCTTATGGGCGCAGGCATCAGCCATGTCAGTGTTGCTAAGGCGAAAGTGCCTGTACGCATTAAAGACGTATCAAATGAAGGTGTACTGAACGCGCTTAACTACAACTTCAAGTTGTTCGATAAGCAGCGTAAGCGTCGCATTCTGAGCCGAGCGGGCCTTGAAAGTAAGATGCTTCAACTGTCTGGTGGTATCGACTTTACGAGCTTTAATCACACCGATGTGGTGATTGAAGCGGTATTTGAAGACCTCGACCTTAAGCAGTCAATGGTTGCGGACATCGAAGCCAATGCCAAGCCAGAGACTATTTTCGCGACGAATACGTCTTCATTGCCGATCCATAAGATTGCGGAGAAGGCGCAGCGACCAGAAAACGTGGTCGGTCTTCACTACTTCAGCCCAGCCGAAAAAATGCCGCTAGTAGAAGTTATCCCTCATGAAACTACGTCAGAAGAGACGATTTCTACGGTTGTTGCATTAGCGAAGAAGCAAGGTAAAACGCCGATTGTTGTGAAAGACACGGCTGGTTTTTATGTGAACCGTATTCTTGCTCCGTACATGAACGAAGCAGCGCATTTACTGCTAGCGAACGAGCCGATTGAAAAGCTCGACAGCACGTTATTGGACTTCGGTTTCCCGGTTGGTCCTATCACTTTATTAGATGAGGTGGGTGTTGATATCGGTGCGAAGATCATTCCGATTTTAGTGAATGAGCTTGGCGATCGTTTCCAAGGTCCTGATGTGTTCGATATTCTTTTGAATGACAATCGTAAAGGCCGCAAGAGTGGTAAAGGTTTCTACACTTACAAAGGCAAGAAGAAGGAAGTGGATAAGTCAGTTTACAAGCTGCTTAAGCTGCAACCAGATCCTAAGTTGAGCGATAACGATATCGCGATGCGCTGTGTGTTACCTATGCTAAACGAAGCGGTTCGTTGTCTAGACGACGGCATTATCCGCAGCCCTCGTGATGGTGATATCGGTGCGATTTTCGGTATCGGTTTCCCGCCATTCCTAGGTGGTCCGTTCCGTTATATGGATCAAATCGGCATTAAGTCACTGGTTGAGATGATGAACGATTTCGCTAAGAAGTACGGTGATCGTTTCGCGCCATGTGATGGCCTACTGACACGTGCTGGATTGGGTGAGTCTTTCTACAAGTAACTCTCTAACTCATTGATTAAGAAGCCCGTATCAAGCAATTGATGCGGGCTTTTCTGTTTTATGAACGAGTGTGAAAGGAATGAGATTCCCGACTCAGTCGTTCCTCCTTCTCGGGAATGATGATTGAGAGATAAAAAGTAAGTTATTGCGTTGATTAGAAAGGTGGTCAAACACACGTCAATCAAAACTACCGTCATCTCATAAAGCGACGAAGGAGCGTAATAGGAGATCTGCTTTTGGGCTGCATCCAATAAAAAAGGTTGATGCTTTCACATCAACCTTATGATTTTCATTCCAGCTTTATCAGCCTAGCTCAGTATCTTTCGGGCGTAACTGAAACTCATCAATAGAGCCAATTTCAACACCTGCTGACAGCTTCTCTTCCTCATTATGAGCATTACCGTGAGCATGCATAATCAGGCGATTTGCCGTGCGTGGTTTTAGCTGGCTAACCACAAAACGCATCATGTCTGAGCGAGTTAACCCCTTAAGGTCTTCCAATACGCGCTCTCTCTGGTTGAACTCAACATCCTTATTGCCTATCGCAACCCATAAGCGCTGAGCTCGCCCTCGCAAAGTTGTATCTGGTGTCGAAATCTGATTCCAGAGACCGCGCTTACTGCTGTGCCATTGATAGTCGTTAAGCTCCAACAGCACCATGTAAAAGGCATTGAGGAACTCATCTATTGAAGCTAACAAGTCAGCAGGGGCGGCATTCGGTGATTGCACATACAACACAATACCAGGGTGTCGGTTGAGCGGCATATTGCCAGTACCGACCATGTAACCTAGCTGCTGCTTGGTTCGTATCTCATGGAAGAAAGTGGCCGACATCAAATGGTTTGCCAATGAATACAGCGCGATATTTTTAGGTGAAATATCAGGGCATTGGTAATAAACCACAATTGCTGAATCATCTTGGTTACACACCACTTCACGTTGGAAGCTGCCGTTTTCACCGAGCATGATGAGCGGACGCAGTGATTCTTCGTAAGCCTGATCTTGAACACGCAGTGCATCTTTTAGCGTTTCAGCCATCTTGTGTGCATCGGCTTTTTTCCAGTCGCCATACACAAACATCTCAACATGAAGTTCCGCCAAGATTGCTTGAACAAAAGAGGAGAGCTCATCGACCTCTATCGTTTCTAGGGCTTCAATTAACACGGAATAAGGCGGGTTATTTGGTTGAAGTATCCCAGTCATTGCATTAAACAACTGCGAAATAGGGCGATCTTGCGACGCGTTGTTCCAGTTTCTGAGCAATTGATGCTTGATGGTTTCGAAGCGTGTTGGACTAAAGTCGCGTGCTTGGAAACGTTCAAGAATCATATTGAGCAGTTGTGGCTGTTTCTCGCTAAACCCGGACAGAGTGAGCGTTACACCGCCCTGATGGGTGTACATGTTGTAGCCCATTCCGGCGATTTCAGCCTGATACGTATCTTTTTCGAGTGAGTCTAAGAACATCTCTACGCACAAGCGTGTTTTAACGATATTTCTTGGGCTAGCAACTGAGTGCGGGCTATCGATAGCAACATACACCACACCTTTTGGCACCCGGAATTGATGGTCTTGCAGATGCCATAGCTTAAAGCCATCGAGCTCTTCTAACAGTTGTGGGAACTTAGCGTCACCTTCGAGTTCAGTCGGGTCTAGATCGTAGCAAATAAACGGGTTTTTGCTTGGGAGTTCAAACTGCCAACCGGGGTTAATGCACGTAAAGCATTGAACTTGTTCAGCGCTAAAAGGTGTGACCGAGTAGGGCGTAAAGTACCACTTCGCTTCCCTGTCATACTCGAATCCCTGAGCAACAATGGTTGCCCGCATGTTGTCGACGGTTAAGTAAGGCAGCAAAGCACGCTGTAATTCGTCATCGAAATGCGACATTTTGTAATCGCCATACACCACATCTTGCTCTTGGTAGTGCTGCATGTTGATGACGAGGTGGCTGACGACATCAAGCGGTCTTGCTGGCTCTTGAAAGCGGAAAGCAGACTCTAAAACGGCGCGTTTTTCTAGGTAGCGCCACTCTTCTATGCCTTGTTGTTCGACTAACTTGATGTACTGAAATATCGCTTGGATGATGTTATCGGTTTTGGTTAAACCTTCTATGGTCAATGAGCAACTGACTGTGAAATCACGGTAGTTACTGCCACTCGCGCCACCACCTGCAGAGAGAGATGTTATCCAGCCTTTCTCTTTGAGTTGCATCATCAAACTGCCTTCACCTTCGTAACCTAAAAGGTGGGCAAAGAACGACAAAGGCTTAACGCCGTAGTGTTCGTCCATGCTTGGCATCGGGAAGGTTAAGATCAGTTTGCGCACTTCTTTAATCGGCTCAACGCGGACTTGTACACCCGTACTTAACTCGCCGACAATCGGAACTTCAACCTTTTTGCCTTGTAGGTTGTGATTGGTGATTGAGCTAAAGCGATCCTCAACCCAGCTTTGCATCTCATCTAACGACTGATTGCCAGACAGTGTCAGTGTCATCAAGTCAGCAGAGTATTGTTGCTGGTGGAAAGCTAAAATCTCTTGTCGAATCGTCTCGCCGTTTCTGTCGCCCAACGTATCGATATTACCGACAGAAAACTTCGAGAATGGGTGATTGTGATTCACCAGTTCTTTGGTAACTTGGTACAAGCGTCGTGAGTCGTCGTTGAGTTTCATCTTGTATTCGGAGTCAACGGCTTGGCGTTCTTTGTCTAACGCTTCTTCGTTGAAAAGGGGAGCGGTAAAAAATTGGCTGAAGCGATCAAGTGCGGTTTCAAAGGCATTCAATTCAACATCAAAAAAGAAGCAGGTGTGCTCTGTTCCTGTCCAAGCGTTGTTGCTACCGCCATGCTGGCTGATAAAACTTTGGAACTCTCCGACCTTTGGATACTTTTCAGTTCCCAAAAATAGCATATGCTCTAAGTAGTGAGCTAAACCCTCTCGGTCTGTAGGGTCATCAAAATGCCCCACATTGACGGCTAATGCGGCTGCTGCTTTTTGAGCATTTTGATCCTGAACTAACAGTACACGTAACCCGTTATTTAAGTTTATGTAGCGGTATTGATGTTCATCATTTGGGCTTAAGTGCACAGGAGCATCTCCAGAGAAGGTGGTTTTTAAATTATGTACCCGATGATTCGGCGTGCAAACCTTGTGATCATATTTTGGGATATGAAGTGCTTTTTGGCGATTTCTAAATCATTTTTATCGATTTTTATCAGTAATTTATTTTCTTTTAACAAGATTGTTAAGAAAGTCGAACTCTTTGGCAAGTGACTTGATATAATTATTTATATTGACTGCGGTTTCTCTGGATTGAGAGCCAAACCTAAGTAGCGTTTCGCTGATATATGGGATATATCGACTTTCGACATGTTACGAAGACAGGATTGAACATGAAAATATTCATTATGCGCCACGGTGAAGCAGAACATTTTGCCAACTCGGATGCAGAAAGAGCGTTGACCAAGCGCGGGAAAATGGCTTCTCTTGCCGTGGCACAAGCTGCAAATGAGCAGGGGATTAGTCAATTCGATAAAGTGCTGGTGAGCCCATATTTAAGGGCACAAGAAACGTGGTTAGAGATCTCTCAGGCGTTTTCTGGAAAGAAAGTAGAAACCTGTGATGATATTACGCCTTATGGAATGTCCGACGATGTGTTTGATTTGACCTTAGCAATGGCTGAAGTAGAAAAACTAGAGACCATTTTATTTGTTTCTCATTTACCTCTAGTGGGCTACCTAACTGCAGAGTTTGCAACAGGCATGGCGCCGCCTATGTTTCCCACTTCGGGCCTAGCGTGTATCGACTTCAACCTTGAGACACAAAAAGGTGAGTTGCTTTGGAACATCAATCCATAAGCTCGTTGAGCTCTGTTTGATGACAAAGTTGCAGACAATTAGAAAGGGCATCTCAATATGATTGGGATGCCCTTTGTTGTTTTTTGGTGAGAGAGTTTGTTAACCAGAATTACTTCTCAGGAACCGAAAGCAAGACTAACAGCGCGCCATTGCCGCCAAACTCTAACGGCGCTTGGTGGAAAGCCATCACGTCTGGGTGCTGTGCTAACCACAAAGGCACCTTCTGTTTAAGGATGTGTTTACCGATACCGTGTTGAACACAGGCACACGCCACGCTCTCTTTCACGCAGTGCGCAATCATCGCGCCAAGCTCACGTTTGGCTTCTTGTTGAGTCATACCATGCATATCGAGATACACGTCAGGCACGTAGACACCACGACGGAGGCGCTTGACCTCATATTTAGAGACATCATCACGCGCATAACGCGTCGGACCGTCTTCGCTAAGATGCGGAATGAACTCATCCGAGAAATAAAACTCGCTATCACTGGCTTGTCTTGCCGTTCGAGTAATTTCTTTTTGCTTGGCATTTCTTTTTGGCTGCTGGACTATGGTATCCTGTTGCAACTTTTTAACGCCCTTTACTGCATCGTTGAACAGGGCGAAATCGTCATCGAAGTCGGTGTCTTTTTTGCTCATCAGGTTATGAATTCTAATTAGAAACGTAATTAGCAGTATTGTAGCGCTTTTCGGAGACAATTTTGGATAAGATTTTTGTAGAAGAAGCGGTATCAGAACTACACACGCTTCAAGATGTGATTCGTTGGACTGTTAGCCGCTTTAACGCAGCGGGCCTATTTTATGGTCACGGCACTGATAACGCGTGGGATGAGGCAGTACAACTTATCTTACCTACTCTTTATCTGCCGATTGATGTTCCTTCGCATGTGATGAACTCTCGTCTAACGAGCAGCGAACGTCTACGTATTGTTGAGCGCGTAATCAAGCGTATTAATGATCGTACACCAACGGCTTACCTAACCAACAAAGCTTGGTTCTGTGGTCTTGAGTTCTTCGTTGATGAGCGCGTTCTTGTGCCTCGTTCTCCAATTGGTGAGCTGATCGAAGCTCAATTCCAACCTTGGTTAACTGAAGAGCCAACTCGCATCATGGATATGTGTACGGGTAGTGGTTGTATCGCTATTGCTTGTGCTCACGCATTCCCAGACGCTGAAGTAGATGCGATTGATATCTCTACTGACGCATTGCAAGTTGCAGAGCAGAACGTTCAAGATCACGGCATGGAGCAGCAAGTGTTCCCAATCCGTTCAGATCTTTTCCGTGATTTGCCAAAAGAGAAATACAACCTGATCGTATCTAACCCACCTTACGTGGACGAAGAAGATATGAACAGCCTGCCAGATGAGTTTACTCACGAGCCAGAACTTGGCCTAGCAGCGGGTACAGACGGTCTGAAATTGGTTCGTCGCATCTTAGCTAATGCACCAGACTACCTAACTGACGACGGTATTCTTATCTGTGAAGTTGGCAACTCAATGGTTCATATGATGGATCAGTACCCAGAGATTCCATTCACTTGGATTGAATTCTCTAACGGTGGTCATGGCGTATTCATGATCACTCGTGAGCAGCTTGTTGCTTGCGCTGATGAGTTTTCTATCTACAAAGACTAGGTTTCAATTATTAGGTTAGTGCCCCTATCTTAGGGCTGTAAGCTTAGAACCTGACATCTAGTAAGACGTTCGATTTGAAACGTTTTTATTTAAACGCCATGCAGCAATGCATGGCGTTTTTTATTGCCTAGATTAAAGATGTTTGCATTTATATCGAAGACGTTAAGCGCAATATTTAGTTGATTAATATGAGGGCTTATTACATATTGGTGTTTAATATTTAGTCGCTTTAGTGAGTTAAGGAGGATTCACGATGAGCTTTGATACATGGATTTATTATTTATTAGCGGTGCTAATTTTAACGGCATCACCAGGCCCAAGTTCTTTATTGTGCATGACCAAAGGTGTGCAATCTGGCTTTAAATTATCGATATTTACTGCCTTGGGGAGCTTAACTGCGATTACTGGTATTTTAACTTTATCGTTTACCGGGCTAGGGGTAATTATTGCTTCGTCTGAAGTGGTATTTAATGTCATAAAATGGACTGGTGCAGCTTATCTGATCTTCCTCGGTTGGAAGTCTCTGCGCTCTAGCCAACAAGATTATGACAAGTTATCGGATCAACAAGGCGGTGCTCAATCTGTCAAAGAAAGCGCTGCGCAGCATTACTTAAGTGGCTTTATTGTTGGCGCGAGTAACCCCAAAGCTATCTTGTTTTTTACTGCACTTTTCCCACAGTTTATTGATCCCTCAATTGCGCTATTACCACAGTTTACCGTGTTTGCTTTTACCTTCGCAGTGATGGAATTGTCTTGGTTATTGGTGTATGCCTACTTGGGGGCGAAGTCGTCAAATTGGTTGTTTGCGAAAGGTCGAGCCAAGGTCTTTAATCGTGTCACTGGAGGTGTCTTTATTGGGGCTGGCGCACTGCTTTCGACGACCAGTCGAGCATAACTTTCTGTTTTATCAGAGAGGTGAATGGTTACAGAATATTCTTGATGCTGTCATAAAAGGTTAATATTAATGTGCTTGCTGCTTTTGGCGAAAAGCCGATATATTGTAGTTACACCATCACGTTCTCAAGGAGAGACATATGCAGCATCAAGAAATGATTCAACACAGTAACTTTGGCGTAATCAGTCGTACTTGGATTTTCTCTACCCTTTCTCTAGTGGGTATTCTTGCTCTAATGTAGTCAGCTTCATGGCTCTATAGTTTTAGTTTTTATTATGAAATCACTTGTTAAAAAGTCTTCAAAGTCAGAACTCTTTCTCTTATAAATGTGGCTTTTCTCATCAGGCTAGCCACTTAACTTTTTCTTAGTCATCTTCTTCTAGCAAGCATCCCCCAGTAATTTACTCCTAGTCACCACTTTCTTCTTGTGGAATGGTTTATCACCTTACCTCTATAAACAAGCGCCATCGCACTTCTGAAGTTGTTACGAAACTGTGATAATCTTAAGTTATCTTTTATCTACAGTGTATCTCTCATGTCTGTCTGGGATTCTATTTCATTTAACAATCGATTTACTGCATTACCTCGACTGTTCTATACCCCAATTCAACCTACACCGCTCAGCAATGTCCAATGGCTCGCATGGAATCATAAGCTTGCGGATGAACTCGGTTTTTTGTCATTTGATGATGCTTCCGAGGAATTGCTTGAAACGTTATCTGGCAATGTTGAACCTGAGCAGTTTTCGCCTGTAGCAATGAAATACGCAGGCCACCAGTTTGGTTCTTATAACCCGGATTTAGGTGATGGAAGAGGGCTGTTATTAGCTCAAATTGTCGCGAAAAGTGGCGAAACGTTCGATTTACACCTTAAAGGTGCCGGTAAAACGCCCTATTCACGTATGGGCGATGGACGCGCTGTTATTCGATCAACCGTTCGTGAGTACTTATGTAGCGAAGCGATGGCAGGGCTCAATATCCCAACCACTCGCGCGTTGGCTATGATGACCAGCGACACACCGGTATATCGAGAGAAGCAAGAGTGGGGCGCATTGTTGGTGCGTGCTGCCGAATCACACATCCGTTTCGGTCACTTTGAACATCTGTTTTATACCAATCAGTTGGCTGATCATAAGTTGCTGGCCGATAAAGTCATTGAATGGCACTTCCCTGAGTGTCTCGATGAAGAGAAACCCTACGCTGCTATGTTTAATCAGATTGTTGACCGTACCGCGGAGATGATTGCGTTGTGGCAAGCGAATGGTTTTGCTCATGGCGTGATGAACACCGATAACATGTCGATCATCGGGCAAACTTTCGATTATGGCCCGTTCGCGTTTCTTGATGAATATGACCCAAGATTGATCTGTAATCACTCGGATTACCAAGGTCGTTATGCTTTTAACCAGCAGCCAAGAATAGGGCTTTGGAACCTGTCGGCACTGGCTCACTCACTTTCTCCGCTGGTGGATAAGGCCGACTTAGAGGCGGCTTTAGAGCAGTACGAACCGCAAATGAACGGTTACTTTAGTCAGATGATGCGTCGTAAGTTGGGGCTACTTTCGAAACAAGAAGGCGACAGTCGTTTGTTTGAATCTATGTTCGAGCTGATGTCGCAAAACAAAGTCGACTACCCAAGGTTCTTTAGAACGCTATCGAACCTAGACACCTTGTCGCCACAAGAAGTGATTGATCTGATAATTGATCGAGAGGCAGCAAAACTGTGGGTAGATAACTACTTACAACGCTGCGAATTGGAAGATAGCTCAGTGGTCGAGCGCTGCGAAAATATGAGACAGGTAAACCCGAAATACATCCTCAGAAACTACCTAGCTCAGCTAGCGATAGACAAAGCAGAGCGCGGTGATAGCAGCGATATTGACGCTTTGATGGTGGTACTGGCAGACCCTTATGCGGAACACCCGGATTATGAATACCTTGCGGCTCTACCTCCTGAGTGGGGTAAAGCCATGGAGATCAGCTGCTCTTCATAACCAACCAATAGCGGATTAAGCCCTAAAGATTCAGATAGAGGTCACTAAGTTGTGATCTTTATCTGTTTGTTCTTCTAACTTTACAAACATGTCAATAATCAAACAATCGGCCAGCCTATACACTATGTGAATAAGTTGTAAATTTAATAGGTTTGGGCGATGCCAACAAATACTCGAATTCTCGTGGTGGATGATGATCAAGAAATCCGCGAGCTGCTGGAAGAGTACCTCACAAAATCTGGTTTCGATGTTTCTTCTGTGGGAGATGGTGTTGAACTAGAAGCTCATCTGCAAAACCAAGGTTATCCAGATCTGATTCTGCTTGATGTGATGCTACCCGGTGACGATGGTTTTACCTTGTGTCAACGCGTCCGTAAGCAATCGAATGTGCCTATCATCATGCTGACTGCCGTATCGGATGAAACCGACCAAATTATCGGCTTAGAAATTGGTGCTGATGATTACATTGCCAAGCCGTTTAGCCCTCGTCAGTTAATGGCGCGTATCAAAGCGTTGTTGCGCCGCGTTCAAGTGGTGGATGACAAGACAAGTGATGCATTGCCAAAACAGATTGTTTTTGGTGATTGGACGCTTGATACGTTAGCGCATCGAATTTCCCACAATGAAAACTCGGAAGAGATGGATTTGTCGGGCAGTGATTTTTCTCTGTTGATGTTGTTCTTAACTCGCCCTAACGAAGTTCTCGACCGTGACACTATCTCATTCGCGACCAGAGGCCGTGAAGCGTTGCCTTTTGAGCGAGGCATTGATGTGCAGCTTAGTCGTCTGAGAAGCCGATTGGGCGACAGTGGCAAGTATCCTCACTACATCAAAACCATGCGCGGTAATGGCTATATCCTCGCTGTGCCTGTTCAGTATGAACACTGATAATCAAGTGATGTTAATTAGCACCTCGGCAATGAAGTATTTCCTATGAACGGGTTGAGTCGGTTAAAGCCAAACTCTTTGGTTGCCAGAACATTGTTACTGACCTTGTTAGCTGTGGTGATAGCTCAAGGTATCGCAACGTCTATTTGGTATAGCGAATCCAAACACAAAGAACTGGAGGGGATTCGTTCTGCCTCTTCAAGCATGGCCAATATGTTTGCCTCGACGGTGACTTTCTTCCAGTCTCTGCCCGTTAAATATCGCCATATCGTGTTGGATCAAATCCGTAATATGGGCGGTACGCGCTTCTTCGTTTCTTTCAATAAAGAGGCGTTGATTGTCGAACCGATCCCTGATACCCGTTTAAAAACCGCCTCGATTGAAGCGATAGAAAGTGTTTTGAGTAGCAAGCTCAATAAAGTCGAATCAGTGCGGGTTGATTTCTCTCGCCCTGAACATCTTCGTTTGCTTAAAAATGACATCTACTTGAGCGATCTCCCACGATCGTGGGCACATCATACTTTAACCTTAGAACCTCTTAACCCTCCTATTCTGGTTGTTCAGATAGAATTAGCCAGTCATGAATGGGTGTATATCGCCGCGTTGTTGCCTGCGCCTTACGTCAAACTCGACGATACGATTCTCGGCAGAGAACAGGTGATCTTCTTAGTTTCCTCGACCCTCATTCTTTTGGTTTTGACTTACTTGATGATTCGTCGGCAAGTACGCCCTCTTAAAAAATTAGCAAGAGCGGCCAATGAGATGAGTATGGATATTCAGCAGCCGCCACTTAACGAAGAGGGGGCTACTGAGCTGGTGACGGCGACCCGAGCGTTTAATCGAATGCAGCAACGGATTCGTCGCTATGTTGCCGACCGTGAGCACCTTTTCTCTGCAATCTCACATGATTTAAAGACACCAATAACACGGCTTAGACTACGAGCCGAGCTATTGGAAAGCGAAGTAAAGAAAGACAAGTTCAATAAGGATTTGGATGAGCTTGAGATGATGGTTAAGGGCGCTTTACAAGCGGTAAGAGATACCGACCTTCACGAAAACAACGCCATTATCGATCTCAATGAGATGATGCTCTCCGTGATTGAACTGCACAACCAACATCAAACCTTGGTTGAGTTTGAGCCCATTGTGGTTGACCCGTTAGTCGCCAAACCATTAGCCATTAAACGTGTGCTGACCAATCTTATCGACAACGCTGTGAAATATGGGACATCAGCTGAAGTCGATATTAACAGTGATTCGGTGTGGGTTATCGTGACTATTCAAGATCACGGAAAAGGTATTCCTGAAGACAAGTTAGAGTTGGTGTTTGAACCTTACTTCAGGCTCGCCACTGACGACCAAGGACACGGTTTAGGGCTTGGAATCTGTCGAAACATCCTACACGGACACGGCGGAGATCTCATTATTCGTAACTCCCCTCAAGGCGGCTTAGAAGCTAAAGTCTATATTCCACGAGGCCTAGAAGTTTAATGTAACAATTGTGTTACATTGAGCTTACCTTTTGTTTCAATCTTACAAATCAGAATAAGTAGACTCTGTTTTGAACCGGACGTCGAGTCCGCTAAAACATGGAAGATAATAATGAAAATCAATAAAACCCTACTTACTCTATCTCTTCTTGCTGCCTCAACATTTTCTCAAGCTGGTGAAGTGGAAGTGCTTCACTGGTGGACTGCCGGTGGCGAAGCGAAATCCGCAGCTGTACTGAAAGAGATGATTGAAGAACAAGGCCATACTTGGAAAGATTTCGCTGTTGCTGGTGGCGGCGGTGAAAGTGCGATGACTGTTTTGAAAACTCGAGCAGTGTCGGGCAATCCTCCATCTGCGGCGCAGATTAAAGGTCATGATATTCAAGAGTGGGGTGGTTTAGGTTTTCTAACGTCTCTCGATGCAACTGCGAAACAAGAAAAATGGGATGAGCTACTGCCAGAAGTGGTCACTAAAGTGATGAAGTGGGATGGCGAATATGTCGCAGTTCCTGTCAACGTTCACCGTGTTAACTGGCTTTGGGCGAACCCTGTTGTTTTAGAAAAATCAGGCGTGACGGTTCCAACTACGTTAGATGAGTTCTTTGTTGCCGCAGACAAGATTAAAGCGGCTGGCTTCATTCCACTGGCTCACGGTGGTCAACCTTGGCAAGACGCGACAGTCTTCGAAGCTGTAGCACTTGATGTACTAGGCAGTGAAGATTACAACAAAGCGTTCGTTGATCTGGATATGGACGTGTTATCTGGCGACAAAATGGTGGAAGTGTTCACCAAGTTCAAAAAGATGCGTGATTACATCGACAGCAACTCTCCGGGTCGTGATTGGAACGTAGCAACTTCGATGGTTATCAATGGCGAAGCGGCAATGCAGATCATGGGTGACTGGGCGAAAGGTGAATTTACTGCGGCAGGCAAAGTACCGGGTAAAGATTACATCTGTGCACCAGCACCGGGCACTGATGGCCAATTCACTTTCAACATCGATAGCTTTGCGTTCTTTGAGCTGAGTGACAAAGAGAACCAAAAAGCGCAGCAAGACCTAGCGAAAACCATTCTTACCAAAGATTTCCAAGAAGTCTTCAACCTTAACAAGGGTTCTATCCCTGTACGTCTAGATATGGACATGTCTAAGTTCGACCAATGTGCGTTGGATTCAATGGCAACCTTCAAAGCGAGTGCGAAATCTGGCGATCTTGTTCCGAGTATGGCTCACGGCCTAGCGACAACAAGCTACGCTCAAGGCGCGATTTACGACGTGGTAACCAACTTCTTCAACGAAAAAGATGCCGATCCAAAACAAGCGGCGGCTAAGTTAGCAAAAGCAGTGAAAGCGGCTATCTAATCTCAATTGGTTTAACACCAAACCCCCAGGGTGGGTAGGCTCGTAGGGAGCCTATCTGCTCTTCACTCCCAATTCTGATATGCGTGATGCTGATGTGGTGCCGAGAGGTAAGCCATTGGCTCGATTGTGCAACAAGGATAAGTTATGGAGCATGTTTTGACTGAGTCGACTCCAAAACCGACAAGGAGCCAGCCTGCACCGAAACCGAGTTTTGCTGACAGGTTGCAACATTGGTTACCTAAAATTGTACTGGCGCCGACCGCGTTAGTGACCGTGGTGTGTATCTACGGCTACATTTTTTGGACGGCAGCGTTGTCGTTCACTAACTCTCGATTTCTGCCGAGCTTTAACTTCGTTGGGTTAACCCAATATGAAAAGCTGATGGATAACGATCGCTGGATCACCTCAATCACCAACCTCGGTGTGTTTGGCTTTCTATTCATGGCTATTGCCATCTTGCTTGGTGTTGGTTTAGCGGTATTGCTTGACCAGAATATCCGCCAAGAAGGGGCAATTCGTACTATCTATCTGTACCCAATGGCGTTGTCATTCATCGTGACAGGTACGGCGTGGAAATGGATTCTTAATCCGGGTCTTGGCATTGAAAAGTTGATGCAAGATTGGGGATTTACTGACTTCAAATTTGATTGGTTAGTCGACTCGGAAATGTCGGTGTATACCTTAGTTATCGCGGCACTGTGGCAGTCTTCAGGCTTCGTGATGGCGATGTTCTTAGCGGGTCTGCGTGGTATCGATTCATCAATCATCAAAGCAGCTCAAATTGACGGTGCAAGCTTACCTACCATCTATCTCAAAATCATTCTACCTTGCTTGCGCCCTGTGGTTTTCAGCGCGGTGATCATCACGTCACACATTGCGATTAAGAGCTTTGACCTTGTGACCGCAATGACAGCGGGTGGCCCGGGTTATTCATCGGATCTTCCTGCGCTATTCATGTACGCACACTCATTTACACGTGGGCAAATTGGTCTTGGTGCTGCCAGTGCCATGATGATGCTTGCCGGTATTTTAGCGATTCTAGTGCCTTACCTTTACTCTGAACTTAGGGAGAAAAAGTCATGATGAATAACATCAATTTTGCTCGAATGTTTATCTATTCAGCACTGCTTTTCTTCTGTTTAGTGTATCTAATGCCATTGTTCGTAATGGCGCTCACTTCATTCAAAACTCTGCCTGATATCAAGGCGGGTAACTTGATGAGCTTGCCAAAAGAGTGGGTGTTTGATGCTTGGTATAAAGCGTGGGACACCGCTTGTACTGGTGTGAAGTGCGAAGGCATTAAAGGCTACTTCTGGAACTCGTTCCAAATGGTGATTCCTGCGGTAGCGATTTCAACATTGTTGGGTGCATTCAATGGCTATGTGGTAACGAAATGGCAATTTAGAGGCTCAAACCTGTTCTTTAGCTTGTTGCTCTTTGGCTGCTTCATTCCATTCCAAGTAGTGCTGCTGCCAATGGCAACCATGCTTGGCAAGATGGGGTTAGCGAACACCACGATTGGCTTGGTGATTGTGCACGTTATCTATGGCATGGCGTTTACCACTCTGTTTTTCCGTAACTTCTATATTTCGATTCCTGATGAATTGATCAAAGCGGCAAAACTTGATGGTGCAGGTTTCTTTACCATCTTCTTCAAGATCTTATTACCGATCTCAACGCCAATCATCATGGTGACGGTGATCTGGCAGTTCACCGCAATCTGGAATGATTTCTTGTTCGGGGTGGTTTACTCAGGTTCAGAAACTCAGCCGATCACCGTGGCATTAAACAACCTAGTCAACACCAGCACTGGCGTTAAAGAATATAACGTCGACATGGCTGCCGCGATTATCGCCGCACTACCAACACTGTTGGTGTACGTCTTCGCAGGAAAATATTTTGTTCGTGGCCTAACGGCAGGATCAGTAAAAGGATAATTACTCATGGCAACATTAGATTTAAAACAGATCCGTAAAACCTATCGCAACGCGGACAACGAAACGTTAAAGGGCATCGACATCAGTATCGATTCGGGGGAATTTTTGATACTTGTCGGCCCTTCGGGGTGTGGAAAATCCACCCTAATGAACACCATTGCTGGGCTAGAAAATATTAGCTCGGGTGAAATCGTGATTGATGGTGTTGACGTGGCCCAGGTTGAACCTAAAGACCGCGACATCGCGATGGTATTCCAGTCGTACGCACTTTACCCAAACATGACGGTACGCGGCAATATCGCCTTCGGCTTGAAGATCCGCAAGATGCCACAAGACGAAATCGACGCAGAAGTGAATCGCGTCGCTGAAATGCTGCAAATTGAGCAACTGCTTGATCGTAAACCATCACAGCTATCTGGTGGTCAGCGCCAGCGTGTCGCGATGGGACGTGCACTAGCGCGTCGTCCTAAGTTGTACCTGTTCGATGAACCGCTTTCTAACTTGGATGCCAAGCTGCGTGTTGAGATGCGACACCAGATCAAACGCCTTCACCAAAAGCTTAACACCACCATTGTTTACGTCACCCATGACCAAATAGAGGCGATGACCTTGGCGGATCGTATTGCGGTGATGAAAGATGGTGAACTGCAGCAACTCGGTACGCCGCAAGAGATCTACACCAAGCCAAATAACATGTTCGTGGCGGGCTTTATGGGTTCACCATCTATGAACTTCATTAAGACCATGGTGGATTTGGATGATGAGCAGAATCCGATCATCAAAGTAACGGGTACAGCTGAGCAAGAGCACCACATTCGATTACCACAAAGCATGCGTGAGCAAGATGGCAAAGAAGTGGTGATTGGCCTGCGCCCTGAACATATTACCGAGCAGGAAAGTGAAGATGTGTCGGCAACGACCAAGCTAGACTTGCAGTTAGAAGTGCTAGAACCAACAGGGCCAGATACGATTGCGATGGTGAAAGTGAACGACCAAGAAGTGGCATGTCGCTTGTCGCCAGAATTTGAAGTGTCAGTTGGGCAAATGGCGCCGCTGCATTTTGACTTATCAAAGGCGGTATTCTTTGATGCTCAGACTGAAGCGAGAATTGATTTTTAGTTTTTGAGACAGTAGCTCAATGAGAGTCTAAGCTTAAGCAAAGGCAGTATCACTAATTACTAATAAGTAACGTGATGCTGTCTTTTTTGTTGTTTTAGCCTGTTTTATTTCCTCACGAAAACAGAGGGATAAACGAGATAAATGGATTAACTGCAATAATATCGCCAAATAGCCTCCGTTAGCTCTATAAAGCTGACCGAGAACAGCGTAGGATCGCGCTACTTTAGACCAAATACTAGGTTGCACATTAGTGCATAAACAGAAGAATACATGAAACTAACAGCAAAACCCTCAGCTAGTAACGCTTTACTTATTTCTATTACGACACCGGACTTCAAAGGTGACGAAGCAAAAGAGTCTCTTGCCGAACTTGCTCGCTTAGTAACAACCCTAGGGTTTAAAGTGGTCGGTACACAATCACAGCACCACAGTTCAACACAACGACAAAACGTGTTGGGCGCAGGTAAGCTTGCAGAAATTGCACACTTAACCGGTTACCAAGGTTCGATTGAAGAAGCCGAAGATGAAGATTTTATCGATGAGTCTTTTGATTTTCGTGCTGGTATCGATGAGTTAGATTTTGATGATCTTCCATCTGAAGACGTGGAGTTTGGTACTGCTGACGTAGTGGTATTCGACTGTGATTTGAGCCCATCTCAACTGCGTAATGTAGAAGCTCACTTGGGTGTCGAGGTGTTTGACCGTACTGGTATCATCATTGAGATCTTCAGCCGTCATGCTCGTACTCGTACCGCACGTCTGCAAGTTGAAATCGCTCGACTAAACTACCTAGTGCCTCGACTGCGTGAGACGGCCGACGGTGATAAAGAGCGTCAAATGGGTCAGGGTGCAGGTGAAACTTCACTAGAGCTAGACCGCCGTAAAGTACGTGACCAAATTGCTGCACTTAAGCGTGAGCTGGTTAGCGTACAAGACGAAATGAAGAACCGACGCACTCAGCGTTCGGAGCTTTTCACTGTTGCTCTGGTTGGCTACACCAACGCGGGTAAATCTTCGATGATGCGCGCTATGACCGCAACCGAAGTGAGCGGTGAAGATAAGCTATTCGCGACCTTAGATACCACGGTTCGTGCACTTCAGCCGATCACTCAGCCGCGTATCTTAGTGTCAGATACGGTGGGTTTCATCAAGAAACTGCCACACGATCTGGTTGCTTCATTCCACTCAACACTAGCAGAAGCGCATGATGCTTCATTACTGCTTTATGTGGTTGATGCTTCTGATGTTTCATTCCGCGCACAGCTTGATGTGGTACACGAAGTATTAGCGCAAGTGGGCGTTGAAGGCAGCGAAAAACTATTGGTACTGAACAAGTGCGATAGATTGAGCGAAGAAGAACAGTTAGAGCTGATTGAAGAATTCCCAGATGCAATGCTGACCTCGACTCGTGACCCGCTCGATATCACCAAACTACACAAGTACATTGTGGGTGTGGCTGAACAAGGCATGATCGAAGAAGAGATCACGATTCCTTATTCTGGACAAGGCATTATCGGTGAGATTCGCTCAAACATGAGTGTGGTGAAGGAAGAATACGACTACGAATGCATCAAGCTTACTGTACGCTCAAGTGCAATTGATTTAGCGCGCTTGAAAAAGCGTATGCAGAAGTCTTAATTTTGTAGCGAGCCTGGCAAGAACAACCAAAAGAAAAGCGACCCGATAAGGTCGCTTTTTTGTTTCCTGTCGCTGAGTAATTAGTTACTCGTCAACCAGTCCATTTAGGTCATTTACGCCATTCTTTGTGTCGGCTTCCAACGTGCTAGCTCTGGATCAAGCTTGATACCTTGCGAGGTCAGCAAGTTAACACGAGCCAAGTAGGCTGCGCCATGCATTAGGTGTTTTGCTAGGTCGACTGCATTACGCTGCTGGTAATCATCTAGGTAGCTGTCTTTCGCCCATGCGTTGAATGCGCCAAGTGCAGGGCCAGCCCATACTTGGTAATCCATCTCACGACCTTGCTCGCCGGTGTTTGACCAACGGCTAGAAAGACCCAAGTACCAACGGAAGATCAACGCCATTTTACGCTTTGGGTTGCCTTCAGCGCGTTCGATCTGTTTAGGATCGCGCTCGTTAAAGTGCGCCACAGTCCCCGCCCAAATGTCATCCAGTGTTGAACGGAAGACTTGCTTCTCAAGCTTCAGACGCTCTTCTACTGGAATCGCTTCAATTGAGTCGTAGCGAGTGTATAGCTCATGAAGTTTGTTGGCACGCATTGGGAACAAGGTGCCGCGCTTAACCACTTGCAGTTTCACGCCCATTTCGAACATGTCGGCCGCCGGAGCCATCGTCACGTCAGCCATTTCAGTTGTCGAAAGCAGCTTACGTGTGTGTTCGCTTGCGCCAGCCTCAATACACGCTTGGTTGATTGAACCAGTAACAATGTAAGCCGCGCCCATGTTAAACGTCGCTAGAGCAGCGTCAGGCGTACCTACGCCACCACCACAACCGACACGTAGCGGTGTTTTGAATTGGTACTGAGCTTGGATTTGCTCTTTCAGTGCAAGAATCGTTGGCAGTAGGGTAACCAGTGGACGATTATCGGTGTGACCACCAGAATCGGCTTCTGCGGTAATGTCATCAGCCATAGGAACAAGCTGTGCCAGTTCCATCTGTTCTGCTGTGATTCGGCCTTCATCAACTAAAGCTTGCAGCATTTTCACAGGAGCAGGCTGCATGAACTTACTTGCGACTTCAGTACGGCTTACCTTAGCAATAACCTTGTTACCGATCTGAATCTCACCTTGTGCATCGCGACTAAGGCCAGCTGCACGGTAGTGAACGATTTGCGGTGTTAAACCTAAGAATGCAGAAGCCTCAACCGTTTTCACTTTGTGCTTCAAAAACAGCTCTACACTGCCACGTTCTAGCGCGGGTTCACTTGGGCTGTGAATCAGGTTAAACGCGTAAGGGCCGTTTGGCAGTGCTGCTTGGATACGGTTGATCGCTTGCTCAACGCGAGATGGGATTAAGCCCGCCGCGCCAAATGAACAAAGAATGCCAGCCTGACCAAGCGCAATCACCAACTCTTCAGATGAAATACCGTTTGCCATTGCGCCCGCGTAGTAAGCGTATTTCACGCCGTGGCAGCGACGAAAATCTTCGTCGCCTAGGCTTTGTGTACCAAGAGCTGGAGCAAAGGCGCTAACAGGTTGGTTGTTCGCTGAACTTGCTGAGTCGCCCGATGTAATTTCCGCTTGTTGGCTAACACCTAACCCTTTTTCTGGGTGGTTCACGACGTAACAAGCAAGGCTTAAGTCTTTTAGTATTGTCGACATTGCCGCGTTATCAAAGCGAGTTGTGCTCTCTTCGATCTGCCAAGGCCACGGAGATAGCTTTTCGTTATTGATAGTGGTTTGAGTTGTCATAATTATTTCTTTCCTAGATCCGTGTTAGGCTTATGCTTCTTCGATACAAATAGCGATGTCTTTCACTTCGTAAATACGCAGACCATCTTTGCTTAGGTTTGCGTCGCCAACGATGATGCGTTTGCCGTCTTCGTCTTTAATCGCAGTGATGTGTACATCCAGAGACATCTGTTTGTTCAGAGGGTTAATCTGACCACGATATTTCCATTTCACTTCAGATTGGATTTGACCAAACTTCGGATTGCGGAAGCCAGCGCCTAAATCTTTATTCAGTGCGTAGGTTTGCATTAACTCGATGATCGCTTCGACACCTAGAGAGCCTGGCATTACCGGATCTTGATGGAAGTGGAACTGGAAGAACCAATCGCTTGGGTCAATTGTACGCTCAGCGTAAAGGTAACCTAGGCCATCTTTACCACCATCGCTGGTGATCTGCACCGTATCGATAAAGTTCAAACGACCGCCAGCCAGTTGGTAGTGCTCTTGCACTTCACCAGTAGCAGAAATAGGTGCATTGAAGTAACGCGTTGTTTTGTCTAGCAGGTTGATGTTTACATCTGGCGTGCGATTGTTATCAACGTGCCAAGGGTGAGTCACTTTACCGTTGTCCAAACCAAGTTGGTCTTTCAGTGCTGCGCCTTTGAAGTAACCAAATACCGCTGTACCTTGGTAGAAAGGCACGCCGTCAGTACTCAATTCGAAACTGAAGCTCTGTACGATGTTGGTGCCCATCATTACGGTTGAAAGCAGACGAGAATCGTTGGTGATCGTTTTGCCACGCAAGTCGACGTTACGCAGCATTTTGCCGCTACCATCTAAGTTACGGAAAAACAGTTCTTCACCTGGGAAGCCCAATGTTGTTCCCATGTAGCCAGAGATAAAGCCGTTTGGCTGCAGTGAAATCTCCATCAATACCGAGTAAGGCATTAGGGTCTGGTGGCTGTTTTCATCAAAGTACCATGCATTTTCTGGCACTTCGTATTCTGCGATACACGATGAAGGTTTCTTGAAGTCACCACGCTTACCGTCGATCTCAACAACGCGAGTAGTTAGCTGCAAGTCGCCACACGGAGTACGTGGTGGAATCATGCCACGGTAGATAGAGAAATCAGGACCGAAACATTTCTCGATATCGCCTGTCGCAAATTCAAACATGTGGTACGGAGTGAAAGGTACTGTGTCTGGTGTGCGGTTCGGGTAATCAGGTGTTACTGGAGCTTCAACGTGTTGAAGAGGAACCACACCTTTGTTTGGCGCAGTTTCTAGGTCTTCAATCTGCGCCATAAGTGGAGCGTTTATTGAAGCTTGTTGGTTCACTGCTGGCGTATGGCCCAAGCTTTTATGGTCCAAGCTTTCGATAACAGGGGTCGCGGCAGCTGTTTCTAAAGAAGGTAGGTAACGAGTACATTCGTTGTCTTCTTTGATCATCACACCCAAGTTTTGGAAATCAACAATCACTTTGCCGTTCAGTAAGATATCGATGTTAGCTTTCGCGTATGGGCGAGGGCTTAGATCAATCTCAGTCACTTCCATGCGGTAAGTCAGCTCTGCCGATTGTGGTAGCACTTGTCCACGACAACGTACTTGTTGAGGCGCATTCTCAAGCGGTTGGAAACGACCATTTTGAACAAGCGTGTGCATGCCAAGGTGCATCATGAAGAATTGAAGAAGTTGACCACAACCTTCTGCCATCAAAGAGCCAGCCATTACTGAGTCATCTTTGAAGTGACAAGGGAAGTACCAGTGCTCAGGCTCTAGCTGCTTATGACCTTCAATCAGACCAAGTCCCCATGTGCCACCTTGTGGTTCAACACGGCTAACCTTTTCGATCATCATGAACTTCTCTGAGCTGAAGCATAAAGAAGGCTGGTGGCTATTGGATTGGTGAGTTGGACCAAAACACTCTGCAATGTTGGCTGTCAGTAGATGACGCAATTCTTGGTGGTTAAACTGCGTTTTAGGGCAGTGCAACATAGGGTCGAAGCGTTGCTTAGTTGCAAGCTTACGAGCCTTGATTTCATCTTCAGTGTGAATCACACCTTTGCCATCTGCTAGCTCTTCATCAGTGAAGAAGCCCGCACAGCCGTTATCCATTTTCAGGATCATCTTGTCGCCAACGAAACATTCGTACGAGAAGAAGAACAGCAGCGTGTCGCCATTGCGAGCAAAGTTGTTGATTGAGATGTCGTAACGCAGTGTATCGCCACCACGAGGCAAGTCGCCAAGGAAGGTCAGCGTGCAATCAAGTAGGCGATAAACACGCTCACCTTTGTTTTCAAAATCGATACCTAAGTAGCTGATCAGCATTAGGTCACACTGACCAGATTCAACTGCAACAGCCCAAGGGATCTGACCATCAACAAGATACGGTGCATCAACTGGGATGTCGTATTCGGTAGTCATTGTGCTTGGCTTGTACTCGTTCACTGTCGCGTTGAGCTTGGTTACACGAGATACCAATAGGTAGTCGGTGGTTGGTAAGCGAACGCGACGCGAGTAGCTATCAATGATCGCGTAGTCAGGGCCAAATACATTCGCAATATCACCTTCCGCGTATTCAACCAGATCATCGTAATCCCAGATACATGGCTTACGGATAGGTTTTACTGGTGCTGGCGTCGCAAGTGCGTTAACTGGTGTTGACTGAACCTGAGTTGATTGAGCTTGAACAGGCTGAGCTAATGTTTCGGCTGAGCTATCTAAACCAGACGTAATTGCGTTTAGCTGTGCTTTTAATAGCGCATCAGCCATCTGCATGCCTTGGGCACGTGTGTGCAGGAATGCTTTGTGTACTTGCTGAGCTGCTTGCTGATTTTGAGCAAAAGCTTGGTTGTATGGTGTTACAGACGGCTGTGATGCTGCATCCGTATTAGCGTCGATATTCGATACGCCATTTTTAGCGGATAGGACATGAGTCATATTGCTGTGGTTACCTATTAGCTGACTGTGGCGAGTTGGCGCCAGAGTAGGGGATACTGATGTAGGAGTTTGGATGACTGGCTCTACCGCGTTTTGCGCTAATGCTTTCTTCTCTAACTCTTTTTGCGCAAGGGCTGCTTGAATGCTTGCTGTCGTTGGAACCGACGCCACTCTTGCTGCTTGTTTACCAGAAGCTTTCTGCTGAATCGCAGCCAAGTTAGTCACTGGAGTCTGGGCAATATGTTGATAGATATCGCGACCACCTAGAGTCACTTGCTTAACTAATTGGCGCTTAGCATCACTCGCTAATTCATTACTTAAACGAACCGATAGTGATTGAGATTCAACACCCGATTGGCTTAGTAGCAGCTGTGAACATTGTCCTTCGCTGATGTTGGCAACAATCGCGCTCTTAGAACTGATATTTGGATTCAGAGGTGCAAGGTTCAGGTTGAGCAGACCGTGTAGCAGGCTTGCCATACCAGAAGCTGCAGAGCAATGACCAACACGTTGACTTGCTTGAGTCGTCCTTGCGTCCCCTAAACTGAGAGATGAAGACTGATATGATGAAAACTGATGAGATGAAGATTCTGGTGCATGGTTAAGCTCAAGCAGAGAAACATCGTTCGAGCTCATACCGATTTGAGTCAGTAACTCATCAGAAACGGCGTTGCTGCGCTCGCTTGAACCAAAGGCCAACGCGTTGATACTGCCGTAAGCCGTGTCTTGGTTGCTCGCTACTCGGTTTTCTTCCACAAGAACAATCGCACCTGCGCCTTCACCTACATTCCAACTGCCGTCTTGCGGTTGTCCGAATTTTGGAGCAAGCGACACTGGGCTGACGCTGTTCTTCAGAATCACATTCTCTGCACTGCCACTAAGGTCAACGGCTGCAATCACGACTGCGTCCATGGATTCTTGCGACATCAAGTTTTGTGCAACATCGATACAACGAGCAACCGACTGTTCAGCGGCTGAAATCGTAAAGGCAGGGCCGTTAAAGTCCCACAATGAAGAGATACGCGAAGCCATGATGTTACCAATGAAACTGGTGTATTGGTTCAGCTTTGCTGCGTCCATCACACTGTCCATCGCGATGGTTTCTAGCGCTTGGTATTCGTCTTGAGTTAGTTCGATACCCATGTTGGTAAAGCTGTCAGCCAATTGGCTATGCAGGTTTACGCGTCCACGGAATTGGTGCATCTCAAGCTCAGTTTCCATCGCGACTAAAACCGCAACCTTTTGGCCTGCAACAAGCTTGGCATCTTTGATGGCTTCGTCCGCAACTTTCATCAGTAGCAACTGCTGAGAGATCAAACGGTCATCTTCATTTGGCGGCACTTTGAAGCGAAGGAAATCGAGATCGAATTGATCGATGTACGCGCCATTTGGAATACCGTGTAAACCAAACTGATTCAGTAGTTCTGGATGTTGGTCTAAGCCTTTCCAGCGTTTCTTAGGCAAAGCAATGAAAGCATCGTTGTTGGTTTCAATCGCAGTGCTCAGCGCATTGATACTTTGCAGAGAACCGAAGTGAGATGCGAGACCAGTAATGCTTAAATTAGACGGCTGTAGGCTTGGAGAAACCGATTCTTGAGTCTGGTTTACATGACTGGTGTCTGAATACGCTTCAAGCAGTAAGTGAGCATTACAACCACCGAAACCAAATACAGAAACACCTGCACAGCGCTCTTGGTTGCCCGCTTTACTTGGCCAAGGTTGAACCTGCGTTGGCAGAGTCTGTGATCCAAATAAACCTTCAGGCGATGATAGTGGCTTGTCCAAATTAATACTTGGCGGAAGTACACCTTCTTTCATCGCAAAGATCATCTTCATGATCCCTGGCATACCTGCCGCAGTCAGTAAGTGACCGAGGTTTGACTTCGCAGAGCCAATCAATGGCGGGTTAGAACCATTCAATCTGTCAGCAAAGAAACGCTCCATTGAGGTTAACTCAACCTTGTCACCTAATGGCGTGCCGGTTGCGTGACACTCAATCACTTCGATGCTGTCTGGTGTTAGGTTTGATGCCTCGTAAGCGCGTTCAAAGGCTTGTATTTGTCCTTTGCTGTTTGGGCTTAATACGAACTGGCCACGGCCATCGTTCGACAAGCCAATACCGCTGACGACTGCGTAGATATTGTCGCCATCACGCTCTGCATCAGCTAAGCGTTTTAGGACTAAAACACCAGCACCTTCGCCAGCAAACAAACCTTTACTGTTGCTATCAAACGGAACCGACACACCGTGGTCAGGGTAAGCGTGGAAGATGGAAAAACCCATGTTGATAAAGAATGGGTCAGCACCGGATACCGCGCCTGCCAACATCATGTCGGCTTTGCCCGTGTTCAAGTAATCACACGCTAGCTTCAATGAATACACTGAGCTTGCGCATGCCGCATCTAGGCTAAGTTGCACGTTGCCAAGACCCAATGCATCAGCCACTAATTTAGAGGCGTTATGTGCCGCAGCACCATTGATCGGGTTGAGGTCTTGAGCCGTTTCATTGGTTGGTAGCAGTGAAAACTGATCATTAGCCAATTTATCTTTAAGTGCTTTCTCGACCACTGAGTGATACATCGGCAGAAATAGGTCGTTTGAGCGTGTGGTTGGGAACGAAAGGGCACCCATGATCACGCCTGTGCGCTCTAAAACATCGGCATTTAAATCAATGCCTGCGTCGACTAACGCCTTGCGACTGGTATCCAAAGCCCATAGGAAACTCTGGTCAACACCGTTGAACGATTCTGCTGTTAAGCGGTAGCCATTGCTATCGAAATTGAAGTTTTCGATGTAGCCGCCTTTGTCACAGTAAAAGCGGTCTGATTCACCTTGAACGCCTTGATAGCTTTCAGGTTTAGCACCTAACTTTTCAGCGCTTAATGTGGTTCGAGAATCTTTTTTATCCAGCAAGTTTTGCCAAAAGTCTTTTGGCGTATCGGCTTCTGGGTATTGGTTAGCAATACCGACAATCGCGATCTTATTGCACTTCACTTGCTGTTTGTTTTGAGCCTGATATTTATATTGAGATGGTTTCGATTGAGAACTCATACTAGCTCTCCTTGATGATTCACTGCGCTGCCTTGAGACAAACCGCTTAATTGCTTAGCTGCGGTGATCTGTTGTTCTAGCCCTTGGATAAGAGGCTCGACAGACAATGGGATTTGATGAGTAATGAGCTGACCAATGCATTTTATGAGCGTGACAACATCGTCACCGCCTTTGGCATTGGAAGCGATTGTGCAGTATTGGTCTGCTACGTTGTCGCTACGATTGATCTTGTCGATCAATGTGCTGGTTTGACGATCGGCACCTACTTCGACAAACAGACGCGCACCTTGTTGACGTGCACTTTGGATCAACGCGGTGAAATCCAGCGTCGAACAGAAAGTGTCGGCAATCGAAAGGGCGATGCTGTCGCTGTCTATATTGATTGGTGCGCCCGTCGGTAGACCTGCTGCGCTGATAAAGCGGATATGCTTTGGCAATTCGTCGAACAGTGGTTGCGTGTAAAACTCACGCACTTGGCTATGTTGGCTCAATGCTGGTGTGGTGTGCATCGCAGTAACACGGTTAGCGGCAATACCACGTTTACCCAGTTTCTTGAGTAGTGCACGACATGTGCTTTCACAACCTGCTAGCACGCAAGTATCACCTTGGATGATAGCGAGATAAGCGCGTGGGAATTCTGGTAACAGAGCCTCAATCGCTTGTGCATCACTGCGAACCACAAAGCTATTCCATTGGATGCTTTCGTTGCCGTTCAGCTGCCAATCTTGACGCACAGCTGTGAGTTCGCCAGAAATAGCCGTCGTGAAAATAGGACTGGTTTGAGTCATCTCAATCAGCGCATGTGGGTTTTTCCAAACATTTAAGCTGGCCCACATGGAAGCTTCACCCTTGGAGTAACCCAAAGCGAAATCTGGCTGCACTTTGAATTCATCACATAGCAGTTGTGTTAACAGATAACTACTGCCTACACCTGCAATTGCCAATTCACTAAGCGACATTTCTTGCGAGTCTTTAGCGTAGGTTTTTTCAGCCTGCAGCATCTCTTTCAAGTTACCTTCGCGTTCTAAGCGAGCAAATAACTGTGGGAAATGGTGGTGAAATTCGCGCAACATACCGGGATAAACCGTGCCAACACCAGGGTAAACAAATGCAACGCCACCTTTGCTTTGAGGCTTCGGTGAGAAACAACTGCCCGCTGGCGTTTTGTATTGGCTATTGTCAGCCATTACTTTTGGCAACGCATTTTCTAGCGCTGTGATCTCTTGTATTGCAGCATCAATTGAAGCGGCTTGAATCACGATGTTCGCCCCACGGCCAGCATTGTGCTGAACGCTTTGGAAGTGACTTAGGTTTGAATGCATCAGGGTGGCGATAGCAAGTTCGCTGTCTGCCGCTTCGTTAACGCATTGAAGCTCCACTCTTAACGAGGTTAACTGAGAAACCAATTCAGTTTGCTCGCAGCCAGAAACCACAAACATCAAACGTTCGCTGGATAGCAATGGTTTTGGTTCGTGCAAACCGGTCGCTTGAGTCAATATCAGGCTGGTGGATTTCTGGTTTTCTTCGCTGAAGGTTAACGCAGCAACACGTGCTTTGTTCGGCTCAGTGAACCAGTAATGGTTAGGTAATGAATGGCTCGGCAATGAACGGCTCGATATTGCCTCAATCATATTCAACAACTCATTAAACTGCTGCGAAGCAGATAGGGTTGAGTATTGTTGTTGATGGCTTAAATCTGAAGCGGGGCGGCGTGACATATCCAGAGCAAACTGAACGCTATCTCCATTATCTAGATCGAGAGCTTCAACAAAGCCCGCCAAATTCGCGTGTGGGTGAATCTTATTCTGAGCAGCATTCAGCGCACTTAACATCAACAATGATGGTGAGTGAGAATCCAAACAGAGTTTAACAACCCTACCTTGATTGACTGTCTCAATCGCTTGAGTAAATGCTTGATTAAAACTGCCATCAACCACAACAGAAACCATTTCAGGAGATAAGTCGGCAGAAAGCTCAGCCGCGTTTGCTGGCTGAGCTAAAAGAGCGATGCGCAATGGCATCGCTTTATTAGTAGGAACAGTCACTATGACAATTGCTCCTTTTCTGGGTTCTTAGTCGCCTCTTTCTTTGATACTGCAGAGCTAGACTTCGGCAAAAATGCGTCGTTTAAGCTCTTGCTGATGGTGACTTTGGCACCTTTCATTACCGCACTTAAACGACCATCTTGGTGGTAAAGCGAGATATCAGCCTGCAGTGAACGAGCCGTGCTTTTTATCACGCTCAGTTCTAGCCAACCTTGGTCACCATTGTGCATCGGTGCGTAACAAACAAACTCACCGATTGCAGACGGTAGACTTGCCGCGCCGTACTTCAATCGAGCCCATACCAGCATTGCTTGCAACAGATAATCTTCAGAAAATGGTTGGCTATCGCCAAAGCCTTGCTTAGGAATAAATGATCCGCAGTCGCTGTTTTCAATCTGAGGCAACTGGCATTGAGCCAATAAGCCTAAGTCGTCAAAGCGTTCAACTGAGGTAATACCTTGCAGTCTTGGTCCGTGAAACAGAGTGCCGTCACTGTATAGAGCTTGTGCCGTTGTTACTGGTGTTGAAGAGTTAGCTTCAAAGCGTTTTGTCGACGCTTGTTGAACATCTTCAGACACTTGCACAGAGGCAACTTGCAACTGAGCTTGATACTGTGGTCGCCCTTGGCAGCTGATTACTGCTTTTAGCTGATCTTTTGATTTATCGTCTGAAGACAAGACAAGCGTTAGCTCTTGCACTTCATCAGTATCAAAAATCACACCCTTAAGCAGTTTATAGTTGTGAACGCTAACGTTCACCCCTAACAGTTGCTCTGCTATTTCACGCATCCATTGGATAGCACACACTGTCGGTAACACTGGGTTACCGGCAATGCAGTGATCTTGAATGAAAGGCAATGCCTTCGGATCAAGATGACGTGTCACAGTGATGCTTGTATTCAGCGGACTCTTTGCAAGATGCACAGACTCCGCATTAAGCTTTTTTACAGCAGCTTCCTTGTTGTCAGAACCTTGCATGCTCGTGCCAACCAGCAGTTGAATGCCAGTTTCGTTCAGTAGTTGAGAACTAAACAGCTCTGCACCTGCCTGAAGAGGAATTACGTACACGCCGCGCTCTGTGAACATACGTTTCAATGCTGCGTTGACCATGCCACCGTCCCACGGTCCCCAGTTGAAGCTCATCACTTTTGCTTGAGGGTTACGCGCAGACAACTGCAGAGCCGCTTTGTTTAGGATTTCGTTAGACATCGAGTAGTCACTTTGGCCTGTGTTTCCGTAGAAACCCGCCGCCGAAGAGAACATCGCAATCAGTTTTAGCTTACTGCTATCAAGACCACTAAGAACTGCTTCTAGTCCGCCCACTTTCGTACCGTAAACCATGTTCAGTTCATCAAGCGTTTTATCTTGAATGTGCTTGTCAGCCAGTACGCCTGCACCGTGGATGAGACCCGTGATGCCTTCGAAATTCGCCAGTGTTTTCGCTACTGACTCATGGTTCGACACATCTAAGCTTAGGTATTCAGCGCTCGCGCCAATCTCGTTGAAAGCGGCAAGTGCTGCGTTGATTTCAAGGCTGCTCAATACCGGTTTTAGCAAGGTATCAACTTTCTTCGGCGTTGGTTTGTCACCTGTTGCTTGTAGGTGAGCGATAGCCGCTGGTTTTAGCTCTTTCTCTTGCTTGCCTTGTGCCCACTGAGGTAGCTCAGCTGAAGTAATATGCTTACTACGACCTGCAAGAATGAAGTGAGACTTACATTGCTTAGCAAGTGTCAGTGCACATTCAAACGTCACGCCTTTAGCGCCACCCGTCACCAGAACTTTGTCGCTCTTGGTGAGCTGAGCACCTACGTTTTTGGTTTGCGCATCACCTGGTGTTGTCGCAATCAATGTTGCACGACCAGATTCCCCGTTTTCCGCATGGCTAAGGCCGATTTCAACCGTGTTGGTATCGATATCGAACAGTTCGCCTGTGATAGCTTCAGCTAGGTGACGAGCATCAATCGAAGCGTCAGCATCTAATGCACGGCAGAATACGTTTGACCATTCATGGCTCAGTGTCTTAGTTAGACCAGATAGAGCCGCTTGGTTAAGTTCTGCATTCGCTAATTGCTTAGTATCTAGGTAACCAAAGCCACCATCGATACGGCTTAGTGTGAAGAACACGCTACGACCAGAAACGGCATTCAGTTGGCCATTTAGGTGCTTGGCGAATAAGAACGCTGTCGTCAGTGAAGCTCTTGAGTCTGCATTCAAGTTAACCGCTTGCTCGTTGCTTTGTTTAGCATCAACGATAGCTTGTAGGTGAATGAAGCCAGCAATCACTTTGTTCGACGTTTTAAGGTCTGCTTCGATGTCGTTAATAACTGCAGTCACACCAGCATCATCGACGCTGTTGAGTGTGTAGCTTGCGATTTCACTGTTTAAAGGTGACGCGGCAGAAAGAGCACTACGCACTACAGCAACTTGAATGCCGTTAGCGGTCAACTTTTCTGCTAGAACACCGGCGTTGTGACCATCATCGGTGATCACAACACAAGCGTCTTTTGAGAAACAATCGACGAGTTTATCTGCCGCTGGTAGCTTTTTTAGCGCTACCTCATTGTGTGGAGGAAGTTCCGCTGTCGCTGTTTCTGCGATAGGCGTTACTGATTCAGCTTTTGGAGTCGCTACGGGAGCAGCAGCGGATAGCTTGCTTTGCATGTAGGTAACGATTTCACCAAGCGTACGACACTCAGCTAAGTCTTCAGGGTTTAGCTCTGGCAGCGTTGGCAATTGGTCTTGAACTGTACCTAGAATTTCAACGCGTTTGATTGAGTCGATACCAAGGTCTGCTTCCATGTCCATCGCTAGGTCGAGCATTTCTGCTGGGTAGCCAGTTTTATCGGCAACCACTTCCATCATTGTCGATTGAACATGAGCAGGGTTTAGGTCGTTGCTCGTGCTTTCTACAGCGGCTTCTGGAGCACGCGCTGCGTTAGGAGCTTCATTAGCGCCTAGCTTGCTATTCATGTAGTCAACGATTTCGCCCAGAGTACGACACTCAGCTAGGTCTTCAGGGTTTAGCTCTGGCAAGGTTGGTAGTTGGTCTTGAACCGTACCAAGGATCTCAACACGTTTGATTGAGTCGATGCCAAGGTCAGCTTCCATGTCCATTGCTAGGTCGAGCATTTCTGTTGGGTAGCCCGTTTTATCCGCTACTACGCTCAACATTGTGCTTTGAACTTGTTCTGCGTTTAAACCGTTTGATACTGCTGGCGTAGATGCTTGAGCTGCTACTGGAGCAGAAGCTGGAAGCTTGCTGTTCATGTAGGCTACGATTTCGCCTAGAGTGCGACATTCAGCTAAGTCTTCAGGGTTTAGTTCTGGAAGAGTCGGTAGTTCATCTTGAACCGTACCAAGAATCTCAACACGCTTGATTGAATCGATACCAAGGTCAGCTTCCATATCCATTGCTAGGTCTAGCATTTCAGTCGGGTAGCCCGTTTTCTCTGCTACTACTTCTAACATGGTTTTTTGAACGACAGCCGCATCTAGTCCGTTGTTAGCTGCTGCTGGCGCAACTAGTTCCGTTTGTGCTGCAACTGGTGCAGAAGTCGGAAGCTTGCTGTTCATGTAGTCAACAATTTCGCCAAGAGTACGACACTCAGCTAAGTCTTCAGGGTTTAGCTCTGGAAGAGTCGGCAGTTCATCTTGAACCGTACCAAGAATCTCAACACGTTTAATTGAGTCGATACCAAGGTCTGCTTCCATATCCATTTCTAGATCAAGCATTTCCGTTGGGTAACCTGTCTTCTCAGCAACCACTTCTAGCATGGTTTGTTGAACGACTTTTGCATCAAGGCCGTTAGCTGTTTGAACAGGAGCGGTTGCGCTTGGCTGTGCGGCAACAGGCGCTGATGCTGGCATCTTGCTGTTCATGCTTTTACTGTTCATGTAGCCGACGATTTCACCAAGAGTACGACACTCAGCTAGATCTTCAGGGTTCAGCTCAGGTAGGTTTGGCATTTCGTCTTGAACGGTACCAAGGATCTCTACGCGCTTGATTGAGTCGATACCAAGGTCTGCTTCCATGTCCATTTCTAGATCAAGCATTTCCGTTGGGTAACCCGTTTTCTCAGCGACCACTTCTAGCATCACTTTTTCAGCATCGGCTGATTGTACTGCCACTGGTGCAGCCACAGGAGCCGGTTGCGCTTTAACTGGCACAGGTTGAGCTGCAACAGGCGCTGCCGCTTGAGCCGCTACTTGTGGTGTAGGAACGGCTTTCTGTACTGGAGCTTGCTGAGCTGCTGTCTTTTGAAGCGGTGCAGCTTGAACTGGCGCAGCTTGTACAGGAGCAGCTTGTACTTGAGCTACAGGTTCTTGAACGATAGCTGTTGGAGCCGCTTGAATCACTGGTTGAGCATTTACTGACGCAACGAAGGTTGGTTGTGCCGTTTGTACTGAACCTTGCGTCAGCATATTAAGTGCTGAGTTGTTGCTGTGCGCTTGCATCTCTAGGTAATGAGCGTGAGCTTTTAGCGTCTCTGCTTGGTGCTGGTGGAACATCTCCATAGAACGTTGTAGGTTTTCAGGAATTGCTACGCCTGCTGTTGCCATTTTCGCTTGCTCAGACATTAGGGTGTTGAACGTGTCACCGTATTGCTGAGGAATCGCAAGGAACTGCTGATGTACTTCTGCTGCTTGTTGTTGAGCATTGAAGAACGACTGCAATGAAGACTCATCTACCGTTACTTGAGTTGTTGGCTGACTAGTCGTTGGGGCAGTTTGAACCACTTGTGATTGCGGAGCTGCTGTTGCCACTTGTGCACTTGGTGCAGGAGCAACTGACTGTTGTACATTTGAAGCTTGAGGAGCAGCCACAGGTACTTCAACGATTTCTGTTTTAATCACTTCTTTTTCCACGATTTTCTCGACTTCAACTTTCACTTCAACAATCTCAGTCTTTTCGGTGACGTTGCCTGAAGCCAATGATTGATCCATTTTCTTACGAGTAGCAGGGCTGATGTAGTTGGTTGCATTCAGCTTGATGTTCATTGGTGATGCCTTCGCAGGTTCAGCAATGTCAGCTTGGTAAGGGTCAATGTTGTCTAATGAAACACCTGCCACGCACAATTGAACCGCAGCTAAGCGAAGCTGTTGGTCACTGTCGCCTTTAGGGCTTGGGTTGATGCTGATTGCGTAAAGCTCTTCGTTCTTATCAGCCAATGTTTTCTCAACCAGTTTTTGAAGAATGTTCTTAGGACCGAACTCAACGAATACGCGCGCACCTGCTTCATACATCGCTTCAATTTGCTCGCTAAAACGAACCGATTGCAGCATGTGTTGCTTGAACGCTTTCTTGATCGCTTTCGCGTCTTTGCTGTGCAGTTTGCCCGTTGCGTTTGAGTAAAGCGGCAGCGTTGGAGCGCTGAATGAAGCTTTATCAATTGCAGAAGCAAATGGTTTTTGAGCATGAGCAACAAGCGGGGTGTGGAAAGCACCAGATACTGGCAGAGCAATTGCTTTGAAGCCTTGCTCAGTTAGCGCTTGGGCTGCCTGCTGAACGGTTGCTGTTGGACCAGCAATAACCAATTGAGTCGGAGCGTTGTAGTTGGCAATGCTCACGCCTTCGAATTGGCTGATGCAGCTTTCAACGGCTGGAAGTTTGTCTGCGTCTAGAATGACCGCAAACATAGTACCGCTGTCGCCTTGTTCAGGTGTCGCCGCCATCGCATCGCCACGAGCGAAAGCTAGTTGGTAGTAATCGTCTTGCGAGATAACACCCGATGCACATAGTGCGCTTAGTTCACCAAAGCTATGACCTGCGACCATGTCGGCCTTGAAGCCAGCTTGAGTCATGATGTCGAACTGACCCATAGACACAGTACCAATTGCACTTTGCGCATTGGCCGTGTTGGTTAACACCGCTTCTTGAGCTTTGGTTGCTTCTGGTGTGAAGGTTGGAATTGGGAACAGAATTTGCGACAGAGCCGTTTTCTTGTGCTGACCAAATACCTGATCCGCTTGAGCAAGCTGTTGACGCATCTCTGGGTAATGACAAGCAAGCTCGCGACCCATGTTGAGGTATTGCGAACCTTGACCTGCAAATAGTGCCGCGACTTTACCTGCACTGTTTTCAGCAATCAGTGCTGACTCACGGTAGCTAGTACCGCTCGGCATCTGCCAATGTGTTTTGGTTTGGCTCTCAAGCATAGAAATCGCTTGAGTCAGTTGCGCTTGAAGGTCTGCTTGGTCAGTGACAACTAAACCAATACGAGCATGCTTAGCGTCAACTTCGCGTAGAGCGTGTTGTTCAGCAAGCGCTTCCAGTTTGAATGCAGCGTCTGCAGCTTGAGTTGAAACCTGCTTGAGCTCATTGATCAGTGCTTGACGAGATTCTGCGCTGAATAACAGCGTTTGCGGCACTTGGCGCTGACGGTATTTGTCACCGCGAGCGTGCTCTGGTGTGTACTCTTCCAATACAACGTGGAAGTTAGTGCCACCAAAACCGAATGAGCTGATACCTGCACGGCGTGGTGTGCCGTCGACACGTTTCATCCAAGGACGCGTTTGTGTGTTTAGGTAGAACGGAGAGTTCTCGATATCCAGTTTAGGATTCGGAGCCGATACGTTGATCGTTGGCGGCAGTACTTTGTGGTGCAGTGCTAAGGCAGCTTTGATTAAACCTGCAGTACCCGCGGTTGATTTAGTGTGACCAATTTGAGATTTCACCGAGCCTAACGCAATGTGTTGCTTCTCTTCGTTGTTCTCACTGAATACCGAGTTTAAGCCACCAAATTCAGCCACATCACCCGCTGCAGTACCTGTGCCGTGCGCTTCTAAAAGGCCAAGTGTGTGCGGTGCGAAACCAGCATCATCGTAAGCACGTTTTAGTGCTTTTGCTTGTCCTTCAGGGCGAGGTGCGTAGATACTCTTGAACTTGCCATCCGAAGAAGAACCGACACCTTTAATCACTGAGTAGATTCTGTCGCCGTCGCGCTCTGCATCTTCAAGACGCTTAAGAGCAACCATGCCGATGCCTTCACCAATCATCATGCCTTTTGAGTCGATGTCGAAAGGTTGAATGGTTTCATTAGTAGTGAATGCTGGAGTTTTAGAGAAGCTCATGTACATGGTTGGTGAGTTATCAGTACACACACCACCTGTGATCATCATTTCACTGCGGCCTTCAACCAATTCACTTAGAGCCATACGCATTGCGGCTAGAGAGCCAGCACACGCAGCATCTACCACACAGTTGATGCCACCAAGGTCAAAGCGGTTAGCGATACGACCTGAAATTACGTTACCCAATGAACCAGGGAATGAGTTCTCTTCCCAGTGGATGTATTGGTCTTGGAATTTTTTGATCAGCATTTCGCTGTCTTCGTCGTTGATGCCACTGCTCTTGAAGACTTTTTTCAAAACAGGGTATTGAAGACGAGCATTCAAGCTTTGAGCGATCTTCTGACCACCGCCTACACCGAGTGTAATACCGATCTTATCGCGATCGTAACCTTCAGGAAGTTTCGCATCTTCAAGTACTTCTTTTGCCACGATCAGAGATAGCAGCTGTGACGTATCAGTCAGTTCTAGGATATTTGGCGGAAGGCCGAATTCCATAGGGTTGAAGTCAACTTCTGGGATGAAGCCACCGCGCTTACAGTAAGATTTGTCTGGCGTAGTACGATCTGAATCGTAGTAATCTTCTGGGCGCCAGTGTGTATCAGGCACTTCGGTAATTGCATCGATCTTTTCGCTGATCAAATCCCAGAATTTGTTTAGGTAGCGAGAGTTCGCAAACATGCTTGCCATACCAACGATAGCAATAGGCATGTCTTTAAGACGTTTATTAAGTCGAGTGTCGTCGACTGATTCCGGTGTATTTTTTTCGGGTTGGCTCATTATGAGTCTCCACTTGAAATCACTGAGGGCGATGTCGTGTTTTGAGGCTGCGCTTTTAATTGAATCGAAAATAAATCTGAAACAGATTTGGGCAAACGCAGCTGAAGAGTAAGGCTGCCGAAAGTTGGCCACCTGACTGAAATAGGGGGTGCGAAGTTCATTGACTTGCAGACGTTGAGAACGTGTTTCATGCGTGAAGGGGGTATTCGAATGTGAGGTTAATGTCCATTTAAATCCTGTCCAAAGTACTGCTTTATGCAAAGCAGGTATCCGCAATAAAAACGTGTGAATTTGTTTAATGGTTGAGCAGGCTACCCGAGGTGAGTGGCCGATACAATGCTCCCAGAGGCCACTATGATCTGTTCAGACCAGATGATTTTACTGAACTTTTGTTTTTTGTATTTTTAATGCAATTAACTTATTGATAATTAATGGATATGAGTAGTTTTTTAGTGTTTATGCTCTATTTTTTGACTTGGTGAGATCTATGTCAGATTTTTGTAAGTAACATTTAATAGATGACTGTTCTGTAAGGCTAAGTGTGATCTGTGTTTTAATTTGTTATTATTTGAAAAATTAGTTTTAAGTCCGCATATGAAGGGTGTTTCCTGCCCAAATTCTCTATGTTTCTCTCAAAACATAGGTGAGTTAAATTTGTTCGTTTTGATGTTTTATTGATGGCTTTATGAATAGTGATTTTTAAGAAGTGAGTGCTCAAAAGATGGAAACACCAGTCGTTGATTTGTGGCTTTGTTCTCTAAGCAATTTGGATGAAGGTACTGATCATGTGTCGTGCCTTAAACAGAAACTGACCGACGATGAAGTCGCTAAGGTTGAGCGTTATCGAATGCCTTCATCTCAGATCCAAGCGCTCTATGTTCGTAACTACTTACGAGAGGTTCTGTCGATCTACTCTGATTTGACGGCTGAAGAGTGGCGATTTGAGTATGGTGAAAAAGGCAAACCAAGCTTGATTGCAGAGCAGCAACACAAAACCGGACTGAATTTCAATATTAGCCACAGTCAAGATCATTTACTGATTGCTGTCTGCCGAACGAAAGGGCAACCACTACAGCTTGGGGTGGATATAGAACATGCAAGAAGCTCGACCAACATCGCGGCGATCATGAAGCATTACTTTTCGGAATTTGAGATTAACGATTTACTCGAGCTGGATGAGGTATCTCAAAGAGAACGTTTTTTTGATTTGTGGGCACTGAAAGAGTCGTACATCAAAGCGACAGGTAAGGGGTTGGCCACATCATTGAAAAGTTTTTCGTTCGATTTTTCCAATCTAACTCAACAAACGCTGCCAGTTCATTCGTCGGGTTTACGACCAGAGTTACATGGAGGAATCATTGTCCATAACGGTGTAGGGTTGGATGCTGCTGAAAATGACAATACTTCAACAGATTGGCAATGCAGTTTAGGAAGGCTGGATAACCAGTTTCGATTTGCCGTGACGCTTGGTGGTGCAACGCTTCCTATGCAATTAGAGATTAAGTGCTTCCCCAAATCGAAGCTACTTGGCTGAGTTTACGTTCGTTACACTAGAACCTTTAGCTTCTAATCTTGAGCACGGCTCGCTCTCAGCCATTCGTAATATTGGTTAACTCGTTTCGCCAAGCATCGCTTTTAATACTTCTGCGGGTACAGGCTGAAGTTGTTTGTCTTTATCTAGGCAAACCATCTCGATATCACCAATCACGGCAGGTTTGGTTGCATCTTTACGCCATACCTCTTGTCGCCATAAGGTTTTGTATTTGCCATCGAGCTCAAAAGAGGTTCGGATATCGCAGATCTCTGCGAACTCAACGCCGTCTTGAAAGGTCATATTGGCTTTATAGACTGCAAAGCCTAGTCCATGTTCATTCCACAACTCTGCCAGTTTATCGCTGCCCAACACATGTTCGCGTGCACGCTCAAAGTATTTGAGAAAATTAGGATGATAAACCACACCTGAGTGATCGGTATCTTCGTAGTAAATCTGTACTGGGTGATGGTAGATCTGACTCATTGGTAGCAACTCTTGGTTTATAGTGGATCAGTAAATCTGACTAAGTTGTGCAGCACTCTACAGGATAGGTCGAAATTACTTCAAGGCATCTTCGTGAAAGGGGCTTTTGGTCAGACCTCATTTATCATTGATGCTTTGGTCAACTCCCACCCATTTATAAATATTCTATGTGTCATTTTCCACCCATTAAATTTTGCAAAGAGCTGGCGACTCATGTTGGCAACGATGATGAAGCCTTGCGGTTAAAGGCTTGTTAATGTTTTGTATCAATATGGCGCGTTAATTGCCTTAGTGAAAGCACGCAGTTCCCATTGAAGGGCTGCTTTGTTTACTAAGGAGAATAATAATGTTTAAGCCTCTTACCCTGCTGTCTGTATCTGCTCTGGCGCTCACAAGTTTTAATGCCGCTGCAAACTGTGACCCTGGTGAAATCGTGATTAAATTCAGTCATGTAACCAATACCGATAAGCACCCGAAAGGCATCGCCGCTTCTTTACTGGAAGAGCGAGTAAACACAGAAATGAATGGAAAAGCTTGTATGCAAGTTTTCCCTAACTCAACACTTTACGATGATAATAAGGTACTGGAAGCCCTGTTAAATGGTGATGTTCAAATGGCGGCGCCATCGCTGTCAAAATTTGAGAAGTTCACTAAGAAATACCGCATTTTTGACCTTCCTTTCCTATTTGAAGACGTAGAAGCCGTTGACCGTTTCCAAAACTCAGAATCTGGTGAAAAGCTGAAGAACGCGATGAAGCGTCGTGGCCTGCAAGGTCTTGCGTTTTGGCACAATGGCATGAAACAGATGTCGGCGAACAAACCTCTTATCAGCCCTGAAGATGCAAAAGGTTTGAAATTCCGTGTTCAAGCATCGGATGTATTGGTGGCTCAGTTTGAACAACTGGGTGCTAACCCACAGAAGATGTCTTTCAAAGAAGTATACGGTGGCCTACAAACTAAAGTTATCGATGGTCAAGAGAACACATGGTCAAACATCTACGGTAAGAAGTTCTTTGAAGTACAAGACGGCGTGACCGAAACTAATCACGGTATCTTGGATTACCTAGTTGTAACGTCAAACGACTTCTGGAAAGACCTACCTGAAGATGTACGTACGCAACTTGGCACAATCGTTCAAGAAGTGTCTGAGACTCGTAACGCAGAATCTTCAAAAGTTAACCTAGCGAACAAAAATAACATCATCGAAGCGGGTGGTGAGGTTCGTACGCTTACGCCTGAACAGCGTGAAGCATGGGTAACTGCGCTTCAACCAGTATGGAAGAAGTTTGAAAAAGACATCGGTTCAGACCTTATCGATGCAGCGTTAGCTTCAAACCAATAACACCGCTAAGGGAGTGGCGAGTATTCGTCACTCCTTATTAAAACAATTATAAGCGGAGTCAATTATGGAAAAGCCTCAAATGGAACAACCAAATTCTAGCGAATCAGCACTGGAAACCTCTCTTTTTTCCAAAGTCGGAAGAGTTACGGATGTGATTGAAGAGTCACTAATCGCATTTTTCCTTGGCGCAATGACGCTACTTACTTTTGCCAACGTGGTATTTCGATACGCATTCAATGACAACATCTTATGGGCACTGGAACTGACCGTGTTCATGTTTGCTTGGATGGTGTTAGTGGGCGCATCTTATGGCGTTAAAAAACACTTCCACATTGGTGTTGATGTGATCATCAACCTTGCCCCAGAAAAGCTACGCAAAGTGTATGCGCTCATCGCCGTGACAAGCTGCCTAGCATTTTCAATCTTACTTCTTATCGGTTCTTGGAATTATTGGTACCCATTCGCGACCGATCGCGCATGGTACGAGACCGACGATATTCCAATGCCAGAGATGCTTCAGTTTCTTGCTGACTGGCTGAATGAAGGCGAGCGATACGAGAAACTGCCACGTTTTATTCCTTATATGGCGCTGCCGATTGGTATGGCAATGCTAACGTTCCGTTTTGCTCAAGTTGCTTACCAAGTCGTCACAGGCAAGCTTGACCGCATGATTGCAGGACACGAAGCCGAAGAAGAGCTGGATGCGCTGAAAGCAGACGTGCTAGCGGGCCCTGACGAAGATGCAACGGCGGTATTGAATTCGACTCCGCAGAACAAAGCGAATGAGTCGAGTACAAAATCTAACGGTAAGGAAGACTAATCATGGCAATGTTATTTCTATTTTTAATGGTAATTGCTTTCATGTTGGTCGGTGTACCAATTGCAATTTCCCTCGGTTTATCGAGCGTAATATTCTTATTGATGCACTCAGATGCGTCATTAGCTTCAGTCGCACAAACGCTGTTTAATGCATTTGCAGGCCACTACACACTCTTAGCGATTCCTTTCTTTATCTTGGCCTCTAGCTTTATGTCTACTGGTGGCGTGGCGAAACGTATTATCCGTTTTGCTATCGCGATGGTGGGTTGGTTCCGCGGCGGCTTGGCGATGGCGTCGGTTGTGGCATGTATGATGTTCGCAGCCCTTTCTGGTTCATCTCCTGCAACGGTAGTGGCGATCGGTAGTATCGTTATCGCAGGTATGATCAAAAACGGCTACTCAAAAGAGTTCGCGGCAGGGGTTATCTGTAACGCAGGTACGTTGGGGATCTTGATTCCACCGTCCATCGTGATGGTGGTATACGCGGCGGCGACCGATGTATCGGTAGGTCGTATGTTCTTAGGTGGCGTTATTCCTGGTTTGCTGGCGGGTGTGATGTTGATGATTGCTATCTACATCGCAGCACGTATTAAGAAGATTCCGGCACAGCCATTTGTGGGCTGGGGCGAGATGTTCGCAGCTGCGAAAGATGCGAGCTGGGGCTTGCTGCTGATTGTCATCATTTTAGGTGGTATCTACGGCGGCATCTTTACTCCGACAGAAGCGGCGGCAGTGGCTGCGGTGTATGCCTTCTTCATTGCCAACTTTATCTATAAAGATATGGGGCCTTTCGCTGACAAGAACAATACAAAGCCTGCTTTGGTTAAGGTGTTCCAAACGTTTTTCCATAAAGACACCAAAGACACACTTTACGATGCAGGCAAGCTGACGATCATGCTGCTGTTTATCATTGCCAATGCTCTGATTCTTAAGCATGTACTGACCGAAGAACGCATTCCTCAAATGATCACTGAGTCTATGCTATCTGCGGGCTTGGGTCCGATCACCTTTTTGATTGTAGTAAACGTTTTACTCTTGATTGGTGGGCAGTTCATGGAGCCATCAGGCTTGCTGATCATCGTTGCTCCTTTGGTATTCCCAATTGCAATTGCGCTCGGTATCGACCCAATTCACCTAGGTATCATGATGGTGGTGAACATGGAGATAGGGATGATAACGCCGCCTGTTGGGCTCAATTTGTTTGTGACCGCCGGGGTCGCGAAGATGTCGATGATGAACGTGGTAAAAGCCGCATTGCCGTGGGTTGGGGTGATGTTCTTATTCCTGATTATCGTCACTTACGTACCTTGGGTATCAACATGGTTACCAACCACCTTGATGGGACCAGAGATCATAACCAAGTAGCTATTTGAGTCATTCACTGACATGGAATTTAATCCATAAAAAATGAGGAGGTCGCTAGACCTCCTCATCTATATTTCTGCCACGATTTGAATGAGGCTTTATCTGCTCATACAAAGCGCGTTTTGCCTCTAATTCTGGCGTGTGTAGATCGACATGATTGTCAGCATAAAAAATACCATCTATCTCGAAAGTATCGGTAATCGATGGCACTTTTGTTTTCTCACCCATAGTTATTTCCTTATTACTTTGATTGCATAACATCCTGTTATCAAAATAAGTATAGGTGATCTTGCTCCCAAATCTAATTTAGTTTTCGTTTTGTCTGTATGACTCTTTCACTAGCTGGTGTTTTTGCATCTTATCGTAGAGTGTTTTTCGGGGAAGTTGTAGTCTATCCATCGTCTCTTTGATGCTGCCATTACACTCAATAAGCGCTTGCTTTAACGTGTTTTTCTCAAAATCACAAACCAGTTCTGCTAACGACAAATGTTGGGTCGACTCCGAAGTGCTGTCTGATAAGTGAGATAGCTTGCCTAAAAGTACGAAACGCTCCGCAGTGTTACGCAATTCTCGTACATTTCCCGGCCAATCGTGGGCTAAAAGCTCGTGCAGTTCTTTCTGTGGAATTGCCGGGGCTGTTTTGCCATAACGCGCCGCAGCGACCAGTAGGAAGTGGTGGAAGAGTGCTGGGATATCTTCTTGTCGGCTTCTTAACGGCGGTAAATCTAAGGTCACAACATTGAGTCGATAATAGAGGTCTTGGCGGAAAGTGCCTTCTTCAGCGGCTTTCTTTAGGTCGACTTTAGTTGCCGCAATCACTCGAATGTCTAGAGGGACTAAACCATTAGACCCAACTCTTTCGATGACGCGTTCTTGCAAGACGCGCAACAGGCGAATTTGTGCCTGCATTGGCATGGACTCAATTTCATCTAAGAATAGAGTTCCGCCCTGAGCAAATTCAAATTTACCGACACGTTTGCTTTCTGCGCCCGTGAATGCCCCTTTCTCATGGCCATACAGTTCACTCTCAATCAGATTTTCAGGTACTGCGCCGCAGTTGACTGCGACGAAGTTTTGTTCTCGCCTGCTGCTTTGTTCATGCAGAGAGCGTGCAACTAATTCTTTGCCAGTGCCTGTTTCGCCAAATAGCAATATGTCGGCATTGGTATCGGCAACGTGAGTGATGATAGACCGCAGCTCCGTCATTGATTGCGTGTCACCAATGATCCTTGGACCAAGTGCTTGGCTGGCTTTGAGTGAACGTTTTAACTCAAGGTTCTCTAGTGTGAGCTGACGTTTTTCTATCGCTCGCTTAGTGGTTTCGATTAGGCGTTCATTAGCGAAAGGTTTTTCAATGAAGTCATAGGCGCCGTATTGGATGGCTTGAACGGCCATTGAAATATCGCCGTGACCAGTAATCATGATCACGGGGATCTCTTTGTCTTTGTGCATCACGGTGTTGAGCAGATCATGCCCGGATAGACCTGGTAGACAGATATCAGTGATGATCACGTGAGGTAAGCCGTTTTCTTGAATCGCGAGCAGAGCAGACTCCGCATCGGGAAAGAATTCGGCATCAATGTCGGCGAGCTCGAAGCTCTGTTCAATCGCCATTCTTAGATCGGATTCATCATCAATGAAATAGACGTGACACATAGTGATTCCTTTACTTCTTTGTATTCTGGTTATTGCTGAGTTTTTGTTTGCTGTTCATGTCCAACAAGGGGCAACTCTATGCTGATTCGAGCACCGCCTTGAGGGCTACTACCGGTAACGAGCTTGCCATTTATTCCGTTGATTATTTGTTGAGAAATCGATAGCCCAAGTCCAAGTCCGTTTTTCTTGGTGGTATGGAAGGGTTCAAAAAAGTTTCCGCTAGAAGGGGAGGTGAAGCCGGGGCCGTTATCATCGACATGAATTAGCAAGGTATTGGCTTGTTGATGGTCGGACTCTCTAATCTCTAACAGAATAGCTAATTGTTTGTCATCTTGTTGTTCCACCGCCTGAATCGCGTTGGTCAGCAGGTTAATGATCACCTGTTCCAGTTGAATGGCTTTGGCGAGCACGCAAGCATCAAAGGTCTCAGGGAGTTCGTTGACCTTAACTCGCTCGCTCTTGAGTTGTGGCTTCATCAGCTCTTTCGATGAATGTAAAACTGGGAGTATTTGTAAGGTGTGTAGCTCTTCCGCAGTAGATTTTTTGGCGAACGAGCGAAGCTGGTGGCTGATTTTCGCCATACGATCAGTGAGTGCCGAGATTCGCGATAGATTGTCATCGACACGATCGGTTTTTTCTTTGGCAAGAAACAATCGGCCGTTGTCGGCATAACTGCGAATCGCGGCAAGCGGGTTATTCAGTTCGTGACTGATGCTCGCTGACATCTGCCCTAGCACTGCTAGTTTGGCGGCTTGGATGAGCTCGTCTTGGGTTTGCCTCAGAACATGCTCGGTTTCGATACGGTGTTTGATCTCAACATGTAACTCCGATGTACGTTCAAGCACTTGAAATTCGAGTTTTTGCTTGGCTTCGGATTGCAGCCTGTCTATCTGTGCTCGTCTTTGTTGTCTATGGTGGTTGAGCTGCATTGTTAGATAAATAATCGCAAAGATTAGGCTCAAAACCACAAGGTAAGCAACCAAGTCCCACCAAACTAAGTGGGTTGGAGAAAATACCCGTATGGTGAGTCTTGGTTCGGCTAGGAAACGCGAAGAACTAAAGAACTGCTCTTGGACGAGTTTGTGTGGCGACTCAATACGACTGGTGGCACTGTCTAAATCGCCGGAGAAGTGCAGGCTTTCTATTTTTGTATCGAGATACTGCCTGCTTTCTTGAATTCGAGTGTGTTGTACTTCGCTTAGCGGCTGAAGGCTTTTGAACAGCCACTCAGGGTTACTCGACATAAATACAATTTGATCTTTATCGTCAGCAACAAAAAAACTCTGTTTGCCTTTCCAACTTGCTTCAATCAGCGATAAATCCATCTTTACGACAATGACGCCAATAATCTCGGCGGCATAGGAGACGGGGTAAGAATAATAATAGCCTCGCTTTCCAGAGGTTGAACCTAGCGCAAAATATTGATTTTCATTGCCAATAATCGCTTCTTGAAAGTAGGGGCGGAAAGCAAAGTTACGACGAATAAAAGAACGCGGTTGATTCCAGTTACTGGCTGCAATGGTGGTGCCGATACTGTCTAGTAGGTAGGTGTCGGATGCTTGAATCACCGAGTTTACGTGCTCTAGATAACGATTAGTGAGTTCGATTTGCGCAGAGTTACTTGGAGAGTGCAGGGCATCGACCAGCTCTTTGTCTTTTGAAAGCAGCTCGGGAATGTGCGCGAACTTATCCAATTGGCTTGAAATATGAACAGAAAAGCGGTCCAGCTTAGATTGATGATCATTTAACAAACTTTCATGGCTCGTGCTCCACACCCAATGACCGCCAAACACCATCAGTAAACTGTATGTGACCATTAACAGTATTGGGATTTTAAAAGCTTGAAACATGAAGGCTCTCCGCTGATTTCTTTGGTAAACAATCAAGCCTGTCTTCTCTCGTTTATGGTAGCAAATAGCGGTAGTTTTTGCTGAAAGCAGAGAGTGAACAGATGGATGTAGGTTAAGGGTTTGTAACGGGGATTGTTGAAAAAGTTATCGACTCTGAGGGGTAAAACAAGAGCAAGATCTCTTTTTAAGGTTTTTAGCAAAAAAAGCCCTCGATTCCCTTGAAAAAGTCGCTATTGTCCCCATTTCTGTTGTGCTAAGTGATGATTTGATCGTTTTTGTATCACTTAGTTGGACGAATTTAGAGCATTCATCATCATGCAGAGGTGAACGGCTCGACAGAGATTAAACAGATCGCTAGAATGTCGCGTCTAAAATTTCTGTCCTGAGGCTAATCGGAGATACCTTTCTTGTTTCTGAAAACAAGCTTTATTGCGTTTTAATCGACGTGTGAAGAACGAAGATATCGCTGATTAGTCTGGTGTTTGGTTGAATAATCAATTCAGACATCAATGCTCGATTTTAAATTAGGTGTTCGGATAGAGCACTACACAAGGATGCAGCCAACAACGTCTGCTTTTGAATTAAAGCTAAGTTACGGCTCATATGCTCAGATTACTGAGCCAGTTTTGAGGTTTATATAATGCAAGTTACTGTTGAAACGCTAGAAGGCCTAGAGCGCCGTCTTAATATTACTGTTCCTGCTGCTAACATCGAAGATGCAGTTACAGCTGAACTACGCAACATCGCGAAAAACCGTCGTTTCGATGGTTTCCGTAAAGGCAAAGTGCCAATGAAGATGGTTGCTAAAATGTACGGCAAAGCAGTACGTCAAGACGTGATGGGCGAAGTAATGCAACGTCACTTCATCGAAGCGATCGTTAAAGAGAAAATCAACCCAGCTGGCGCACCTACTTTCGCACCAGTTGAAAACAACGAAGGCGCTGACCTAGTATTCAACGCAACTTTTGAAGTTTATCCAGAAGTTGAGCTGAAAGGTCTAGAAAACATCACTGTTGAGAAACCAGCAGTAGAAGTTAAAGAAGCTGACGTTGAAGAGATGATCGAAACTCTACGTAAGCAACAAGCAACTTGGACTGAAGTTGAAGCTGCTGCTGACGCTGGTTCTCGTGCAACTATCGACTTCGTTGGTTCTATCGACGGTGAAGAGTTTGAAGGCGGCAAAGCTGAGAACTTCCCACTAGAGATGGGCGCTGGTCGCATGATCCCTGGCTTCGAAGACGGTATCGTTGGTAAAACAGCAGGTATGGAATTCGAAATCGACGTAAACTTCCCAGAAGATTACCACGCTGAAAACCTAAAAGGTAAAGCAGCTAAGTTCTCTATCAAGCTGAACAAAGTTGAAGCTCGTGAACTTCCAGAACTAAACGAAGAATTCGTTGCTAAGTTCGGCGCAACTGACGGCGTTGAAGGTCTTAAAGCTGAAGTTCGTAAGAACATGGAGCGTGAGCTTAAGCAAGCTGTTAAGAACCGCATCAAAGAGCAAGCTATCGACGGTCTAGTTAACGAAAACAACATCGACGTACCTTCTGCTCTTATCGATCAAGAAATCGGTGTTCTACGTCAACAAGCTGCTCAACGTTTCGGTGGCAACACTGAAGCTGCTGACCAACTTCCACGTGAGCTGTTCGAAGAGCAAGCTAAACGTCGCGTAGTTGTAGGTCTTCTTCTTGGTGAAGTAATCAAGACTGAAGAGCTAAAAGCTGACGACGAGAAAGTTAAAGCTATCATCGAAGAGATGGCTACAGCATACGAAGATCCAACAGAAGTTATTGCTTACTACGAGCAAAACGAGCAAATGATGAACAACATGCGCAATGTTGCTCTAGAAGAGCAAGCTATTGATGCAATCATCGCTAAAGCTCAAGTTTCTGATAAAGAAGTTAGCTTCAACGAGCTAATGAATCAGCAACCTGCTTAATATAGTAATATCTGACGTAGAAGGTTGACGTACGGTCAACAATTCTGCTAACAATGGTCCGTATGATTTAATCATTCGGGCCATTTATTTTAGGGACATAAGAATATGAGCTACCAAGAAAAAAATACAATGCCATCGATTATGGACGCACTAGTTCCTATGGTGGTTGAACAGACTTCCCGTGGTGAACGTTCTTACGATATTTATTCTCGTCTATTAAAAGAACGTATCATTTTCTTAACAGGTCAAGTGGAAGACCACATGGCAAATCTTGTCGTGGCTCAACTGCTTTTCTTGGAATCAGAAAACCCAGACAAAGATATCTATCTTTACATCAACTCACCTGGCGGTAGCGTAACAGCAGGCATGTCTATCTACGACACAATGCAGTTCATCAAGCCAAACGTGAGCACAGTATGTATGGGTCAAGCTTGCTCTATGGGTGCATTCTTACTAGCGGGTGGTACTCCTGGTAAGCGTCACGTGCTTCCAAACTCACGTGTAATGATTCACCAGCCACTTGGCGGCTTCCAAGGCCAAGCGTCTGATATTCAAATTCACGCGCAAGAGATCCTAACGATCAAACAAAAGCTAAACAAACTATTGGCAGAGCACACGGGGCAGCCTCTAGAAGTTGTTGAGCGCGATACAGATCGTGATAACTTCATGTCTGCTGATCAAGCAGTAGAATACGGCTTGGTGGATTCAGTTCTTAATCACCGCGGTCAATAATTGCAGGGCAATTGTTTAACGCAAAGTGATTCAAATTGATATACACTCAAGCATAGAGAGTTAAGGCTAAGAGGTTAGCGAATGACAGATAAAAGCAAAGAGGGTGGTAGCGGTAAACTGCTTTACTGCTCTTTCTGTGGCAAAAGCCAACACGAAGTTCGCAAGTTAATCGCAGGTCCTTCTGTTTACATTTGTGATGAATGTGTCGATCTTTGTAACGACATTATTCGTGAAGAAATTAAAGATGTTCTTCCTAAGAAAGAATCGGAATCGCTGCCAACGCCGCGTGAGATTCGTGAGCATCTTGACGACTATGTAATCGGTCAAGAATACGCGAAGAAAGTGCTAGCAGTTGCAGTTTATAACCACTACAAGCGTTTACGTAATGGTGATACGACAGCTGAAGGCGTAGAGCTAGGTAAGAGTAACATTCTTCTTATCGGTCCTACTGGTAGTGGTAAAACACTACTGGCTGAAACATTGGCTCGTTTCCTAGACGTTCCTTTCACAATGGCAGACGCAACAACACTAACCGAAGCGGGTTACGTGGGCGAAGATGTTGAAAACATCATCCAGAAGTTGCTTCAGAAATGTGATTACGACGTAGCGAAAGCGGAACGCGGCATTGTTTACATCGATGAAATCGACAAGATTTCTCGTAAAGCTGAAAACCCATCAATCACGCGTGACGTGTCTGGTGAAGGTGTACAGCAAGCTCTACTAAAACTTGTTGAAGGTACAGTAGCTTCAGTTCCACCTCAAGGTGGTCGTAAGCATCCACAGCAAGAGTTCTTGCAAGTGGACACGTCTAAGATCTTATTTATCTGTGGTGGTGCGTTTGCAGGCCTAGATAAAGTGATTGAACAGCGTGTAGAAACAGGTTCAGGTATCGGCTTTGGCGCAGAAGTGCGTTCAAAAGATGAAACCAAAACTATCGGTGAATTGTTCACTCAAGTAGAACCTGAAGATCTAGTGAAATATGGTCTGATTCCAGAATTCATTGGTCGTCTACCTGTGACAACAACACTGACAGAGCTTGATGAAGAAGCGCTAATCCAAATCCTATGTGAGCCAAAGAATGCACTTACAAAACAGTACGCAGCATTATTTGAGCTTGAGGATACAGAGTTAGAATTCCGTGAAGATGCTTTACGTGCCATTGCTAAGAAAGCAATGAACCGTAAAACAGGTGCTCGTGGTCTACGTTCTATCTTGGAGGGTGTTCTACTAGAAACTATGTACGAACTGCCATCTTCAACTGATGTAAGCAAGGTTGTGATTGATGAGTCGGTAATTAATGGTGAGTCAGAACCACTATTAATTTACAGCAACTCAGATAACCAAGCAGCTGTTGCAGAGTAGGTCTTTTTTAGACAAGTCACTCAAATTGAAAAAGGAGGTAAGCAATTACCTCCTTTTTTTTATTCTTCCATTGAATCCAGTCGTTTAAGCCCCATATACTGCTTTATAAGTTAAAGCGGAAGAGAGAAATATATGAACTTGGAACGTTCCGAGCGTATCGAAATCCCCGTGCTACCTCTACGTGATGTAGTGGTTTACCCACACATGGTTATTCCATTGTTTGTTGGTCGTGAAAAATCGATTACTTGCCTTGAATCGGCAATGGAAGCTAACAAACAAGTACTACTTGTAGCGCAGAAAGAAGCGGACACTGATGAGCCTTCAATTGACGACCTATTTAAAGTAGGAACTGTCGCTACCATTCTTCAGTTACTAAAGCTCCCTGATGGTACTGTTAAAGTGCTTGTCGAAGGTCAGCAGCGTGCAAAAATTCACCAATTTAAAGAAAGTGAGTTTTTCTTAGCGGACGCAGAATACGTTGTAACCTCAGAACTTGACGAAAAAGAACAAGAAGTGGTTGTTCGCAGCGCGATCAATCAATTCGAAGGCTTTATTAAGCTGAACAAAAAGATTCCACCAGAAGTTCTAACATCTCTGAACGGTATTGATGAGGCAGCTCGCCTTGCTGATACGATTGCTGCACACATGCCACTTAAACTGGTAGACAAGCAGCACGTTCTAGAAATCTTAGATGTGACTGAACGTCTGGAATTCTTGATGGGCCAAATGGAGTCAGAAATTGACATCTTGCAAGTTGAAAAACGCATTCGTGGCCGCGTTAAGAAGCAAATGGAAAAATCTCAGCGTGAGTACTACCTGAATGAGCAAATGAAAGCGATTCAGAAAGAACTTGGCGAGATGGACGACGCTCCTGATGAATTCGAGACTCTGAAGAAGAAGATCGAAGACTCTAAGATGCCTCAAGAAGCTCGTGAAAAAACCGAGCAAGAACTGCAAAAACTGAAAATGATGTCGCCAATGTCTGCTGAAGCAACAGTAGTACGTAGCTACATTGATTGGATGGTGGGCGTTCCTTGGGCTAAGCGTTCAAAAGTGAAAAAGAATCTAGCGAAAGCGGAAGAGATCTTAAACGAAGACCACTACGGCTTAGAGCGTGTTAAAGAACGTATTCTTGAATACTTGGCAGTACAAAACCGTATCAACAAGCTAAAAGGCCCAATCCTTTGTCTTGTTGGTCCTCCTGGTGTAGGTAAAACCTCGCTAGGTCGTTCGATTGCTGCGGCAACGGGTCGTAAGTACACGCGTATGGCACTTGGTGGCGTTCGTGATGAAGCTGAGATTCGTGGTCACCGTCGTACGTACATCGGTTCACTTCCGGGTAAACTGATCCAGAAGATGTCTAAAGTTGGTGTTAAGAACCCACTGTTCCTATTAGATGAGATCGATAAGATGTCTTCTGATATGCGTGGCGACCCATCTTCAGCACTTCTAGAAGTTCTAGATCCAGAACAAAACAACGCATTTAACGATCACTACCTAGAAGTAGATTACGATCTGTCAGATGTTATGTTCGTGGCAACATCGAACTCGATGGACATTCCTGGGCCTCTACTGGACCGTATGGAAGTGATTCGTCTATCTGGTTACACAGAAGATGAGAAGCTGAACATTGCTAAGAGCCATTTACTGGACAAGCAAGTTCAACGCAACGGTCTTAAGCCTCATGAAATTGAGATTGAAGACTCTGCAATCATCGGCATCATTCGTTACTACACGCGTGAAGCGGGTGTACGTAGCCTAGAGCGTGAAATCTCAAAGATCTGTCGTAAAGCAGTGAAGAACATCTTGCTAGACAGCGATCTTAAGTCTGTAACGGTTAACATTGATAACCTGAAAGAGTACTTAGGTGTTCAACGCCACGACTTCGGTAAAGCGGATGAAAGCAACCGTATCGGTCAAGTAACAGGCCTAGCGTGGACTCAAGTGGGTGGTGATCTACTGACTATCGAGACCGAAGCAATGCCGGGCAAAGGTAAGCTAACGCAAACTGGCTCACTTGGCGACGTGATGAAAGAGTCGATTCAAGCGGCAATGACAGTGGTTCGTTCTCGTGCTGAAAAACTGGGTATCAACTCAGATTTCTACGAAAAACGTGACATTCACGTTCACGTACCAGAAGGTGCTACACCGAAAGATGGCCCGAGTGCGGGTATCGCAATGTGTACTGCACTTGTCTCTAGCTTGACGGGTAACCCGGTTAAAGCAGAGGTCGGTATGACAGGTGAAATTACCCTTCGTGGTGAAGTTTTACCTATCGGTGGCTTGAAAGAAAAACTGCTTGCTGCACACCGTGGCGGCATCAAAACTGTACTGATCCCTAAAGACAATGAGCGTGATTTGGAAGAGATTCCAGACAACGTAATCGCTGACTTGAAGGTGATCCCGGTTCAGTGGATTGATGAAGTACTCAAAGTCGCGCTAGAACGAGATCCGTCAGGGGTCGAGTTTGACGTGAAAAAATAGTGATGCATAGCAAAAATAAGTAAAGAATTACGCTGATAGGCCCGAAAAGGCTTGTCAGCGTTTTTTTTGGACGCTAAGTTATTGATCAAAGCGGCAGCCCTTTTGCAATAAGGCTTGCGGCTAAATTAAAACCAAAATGGAACGTACAGTCATCAGAAGTAGTCACAGATGACACATAGGGGAAAAACAGTGAATAAAACACAACTAGTAGAATCAATCGCAGAAAACGCAGACATCTCTAAAGCTTCAGCTGGCCGCGCTCTAGACGCATTCATCGAAGCAGTTGGCACAACGCTACAATCTGGTGACCAAGTTGCACTTGTTGGCTTTGGTACTTTCAGTGTTCGTACTCGTGCTGCTCGTACAGGTCGTAACCCAAAAACTGGTGAAGAGATCCAAATCGCAGAAGCTAAAGTACCTGGCTTCAAAGCGGGTAAAGCACTTAAAGACGCATGTAACTAATTTTCACTGCTGAAACCTCCATTTAAGAGGGGAAGGCAGTAAAATGCGTTTACTGTTTGAAAAATGATGTTTCATTCTTAAACAGTATGTGTACAAAGCACATTGAACTTATTTAAATTATGCGCATCCTACTGATGCGCATTTCTTTTTCTGATAATATCGCGTGAATAGATTTTTATTTTGAAGCCAATGCTTCATATCCGGAGAGCACTTAAATTATGATGGATCGATTACGCGAAGGCGTGAATAGCATCGCGGTAAAAATTATCCTTGGGTTGATTATCCTGTCATTCGTATTCGCAGGTGTAGGCAGCTACATCACCGGTGGCGGTAACAACGCAGCAGCTAAAGTTGGCAACACAGAAATTGCTCGTGGTGAGTTCGAACAGGCTTACCAAAACGAACGTAATCGTATGCAGTCTCAACTTGGCGATTACTTCGCGCAAATGCTTGCAGACCCTGCTTACGTAGAGTCTTTCCGTAAATCAGTACTTGATCGCATGATCAATGACGTACTGCTTGAGCAGCAAGCTGAGTCTCTAGGCCTACGAATCAGTGATTCTCAAATCCGCACCATGATTCTAGAAATGCCTCAGTTCCAAACGGCGGGTCAATTCGACCAAGAAGTTTACCAATCGGCACTACGTCGTGCAGGTTTCAGCGCAGAGAGCTTCGCTGAATACATGCGTCGTGACCTTATGCGCAACCAGCTTGTGACTGCACTTCAAGGCAGTGAATTCGTTCTTCAGGGCGAAATCGATACTCAGAGCAAGCTTATCGCACAAACTCGTGACATTCGCACAGTGACACTGTCTGTTGCTGACCTTGCAAAAGACATCGAGTTAACTGACGAGCAAATCGAACAGTACTACCAAGAGAACCCAGCAGCTTACACTCGTCCAGAGCAAGCTAAGGTATCTTACATTGAGCTTTCTGCTGAAGCGCTTAAGTCTCAGCTTGAAGTAAGCGATGAAGAAGCACAGAAATACTACCAAGAGCACCTAGACAAGTACTCAACGGAAGAGCAACGTAAAGTTAGCCACATCCTAGTTCAAGGCGATGACGAAGCGAAAGCTCAGGCAATCCTAGACGAGCTAAATGCAGGCGCTGATTTTGCTACGCTAGCGGAAGAGAAATCTGACGACTTCGGTAGTGCAGACGTTGGCGGTGACCTAGGTTGGATTGAGCGCGATGTTATGGACCCTGCATTCGAAGACGCGGCTTTCGCTCTTGAGAATATTGGCGATACTACTGGTCTAGTTAAATCTGATTTCGGCTACCACATCATCAAGCTAGACGAACTAAAAGCGTCTCAAGCTCAGCCTTACACTGAAGTAGCGGCAGAGATTAAGACAGAGCTTCTAGACCAACACGCAGTTGATCAGTTCTACGAGCAACAAACTGAGCTAGAAAAAGTAGCGTTTGAATTCCCAGATTCTCTAGATGATTCTGCAGAAGCTATCAACGCGAAGATCACAACGACAGATTTCATCTCTCAAGTTGACGCTCCAGAAGTTCTTATGACGCCTGCAGTTATGCAAGCTATCTTGAGCCCTGAAGTGAAAGAAGACGGTCTAAACTCGGAAGTTATCGAAGTTGCACCTGAGCACGTAATTGTTGTTCGTGTAGAAGAGACTCGTGATGAGACAGTTCTTCCTCTAGCTGAAGTGAAAGATCAAGTTGTCGCTGCACTGTCTGCTGTACAAGCAGAGCAGCAAGCGGTTGAGCTAGGTGTTTCTCTAGTGAACGAACTTGAGCAAGGCAATGAAGCAGTACTAGCGGACAACAACCTTGAGTTCACTGAACTTGAAACGATTGACCGTAACTCGCCATTAGCGGCATCTGTATTCGCTCTAGCGAAACCAGAAGCAGGTCAAGCTGTGTTCGGTCAATCTAAAGACCAAGACGGTAATATCGTTGTTGTTGAGCTTTCTAAAGTAACGGCTGAGATCAACCCAGCCTACAGCACTCAAATTGGTGCACAGTTGGAGCGAGTTGGTAACCAGCAAGACCTGACTAACGTATTAAACGTACTTCGTAAAAACGCAGACGTTGAATACTACGTAGTGGGTCAAGGTCAGTAAGCGTTTGATTACCTCAGTAGCAAGCTCAAGTTAGAGCTTACTACTGAAATCAACACGTGATTGTTAGGCTTTAATTCAGATTTGTGAGCCAACAAACAAGCTGATGAAAATAAGATGTATAACGAAGCGGGTCACTTAGGTGATCCGCTTTATTTTTATCTGGTGATTGTGTTATCTAGCGCGGCAAATGCATAAGTTACGTTTTTTGAACAAAGGAACTATTTATGCGCACGATATATTCAACACTAATTCTTTCATTTCTGATGCTCTTAAGCCCTGCCGTGTTTGCAGACAGCCCAACCAAGGCGGAGCTTTACGAAGGCATTGAGATTACGGTCAACATCAATACCGCGACGGCAGAAGAACTTTCAGCACTATTGGTTGGCGTGGGTGACAAGAAAGCCAAAGAAATCGTCGATTACAGAGATCAGAACGGGGCATTTACTACTGCTGATGATTTGGTGAGTGTCAAAGGGATAGGTGAAGTGACGGTTGAAAAGAACCGCGAAAGAATTCAACTTTGACCCGTTTTTCTACTTGTTAGAAATGAAGCGATAGATATGAAGCCTCCGGCCAATGCACCTGCTAGGTGGGCTTCAATCGCGATACGAGCATTAATCAGTTCACCAGTCGTGCTAGAAGGGCCAATAAGCTGCTCCCAAGCGATTTTAGCGACTAATCCGAATACTAACAGCCAACTAGACTTCCTGCCGTTTAAAGCCTCTCTGAGCGCGAATAAGCCAAACAACCCATGCAAAGTGCCCGATAGGCCAACGTAGATCTGAATACTTGAAAACAACAGAGCGACGCCAGTCACTAAACTGATCACAAGCAAAGCAACAACAAGCTGTTTTTTACTCGGTTGAAACAGGTAGCTGATGATCCACAAGCCTGCTAGATTCATCAGAAGATGCGAGTAGTTGGTATGTGAAAAGTTTCCTGTTAGGATTCGCCACCATTGCCCATCGGCAATCGCATTGCTATCCCAAACGACCCAAGCTTGTATTGGCTCAAATTGGAATAAGACGCATAAAAGTGAAATGAAAATTAAAACAGGGTACACATTAAATCCATGTCTCGTTATTGCCCCCAATGCAGCAAGGCTTTGAAAGCTTGTATTTGTCAGTGGGTTACACCACTCGAATCGAATGTTGAGCTTATCATTCTTCAGCACCCATCAGAAGAGCATCGTCCGATGGGAACAGCGCGTATTCTCTCGTTATCTCTTAATAACAGCGTGACGTTTGTTGGCGAAGACTTTTCAGACAACGAACAACTCAACGCATTGTTGTGCGATGAACAGTATCAACATGTGATTTTATACCCAAGCGAAAACTCTGTTTCAGTTGAGTCGGCGACATCTCCCAATAAGAAGCTGCGTGTGATTTTATTGGATGGCACGTGGAAGAAAGCATTCAAGATGTGGCAAGTATCGAGTAACTTGCATGCGTTGAACACGGTTCATTTACCGAAAGATCTCAAGGGTAATTACCGAATTCGCAAAGCACCCAGTGAAAATAGCCTTTCAACCGTTGAAGCTGGCTATCATTTACTTAGCTTGTTAGAGCGTGATGGCGACTTTAGCCCTTTGCTAACGGCATTTGACCAAATGATTCAGTTTCAAATCAATCAAATGCCGCCGGGCGTGTTTGAGAAAAACTACTTAGATTAAGCCGTTTTAGTAAAGTGAGTCAGGAATTAAAACTCGGTATGAGCTGAGAACAGTTGCTGATGCATTTTCTGCGCAAGATCATCAGTCATCGATGAAATGTAATCGGCTATCACGCGCATTTTTCGAGACTCATCTTGATGTTGTAGCCATTGCTTCTTGATGGGCAGTGGCAGCAAGCGTTCAGGATCTGCGCTGAATGCTTCAAACATATCCATGATGATCTGTTGACCTTTGTATTCGATGACCTGAACCTGTGGCACTTGAATAACGAACTCGCTGACAAAGTGTTTCAGCTTATCGAGTGTGCCGTCCATGCTCGGCTCGAGCACCGCATTGTAAGCCAACAGTACATTCTCAAAGTTAGCCTCCACTCGCTTAATCGAGATACTGGTCAACAGTGCGTTGACTATCCCACCAATCGCATCCTTTCGACGATACTGTTCACCAGAGAAAAGCATCTCTGTAATTGAATCTAGGTGTTCACAAATCCATGGGTCGGCCATCTCTTTCAGTTGAGGGTAAGCCGACTCAACCCACTGAGCTTTGGTCACAGAGCCAAGCACAATCGCATCTTCTAAATCGTGCACGCCATACGCGATGTCGTCAGCAAGTTCCATGATCGAACAATCCAGTGACTTATATTTGGTCTTGTTGTGCTCAAGTGGCTCGGTATGCGTTTTTCTTTTCTGTTTTAGGAGCTGTTGGTCGCTGCTTGAAAGCGGTTCAAGCACCCAGTTAAACAACTCTTCATCATGATCGTAGATGCCTTTTGCTGGCATCCAATCTTTAGCTCGGAGTTGTCGTTGATGCTTAACGGGTTCAGACTGCAATTTAGCTTGAACCTCACTCAGCAGAGAAGGGTACTTAATTAGACCTAACAAAGTGCGTCGAGATAGGTTCATCCCGTGATGTTCAGTGTAAGGTTCTAGCTGTGTGACTATGCGAAACGTTTGAGCGTTGCCCTCAAAGCCGCCGTGGTCGCGCATCATGTAGTTGAGTGCGACTTCGCCGCCATGTCCATAGGGTGGATGACCGATGTCGTGAGCCAAACACAGTGAATCAATCAAACTGTCTGAGGGTAATAGGTCTCGAAATTCGGGCTGCTTTTTCTTCAGTTGAGCGACGATACCGGTGCCAAGCTGAGCGGCCTCAAGAGAGTGGGTAAGGCGCGTTCGGTGAAAGTCGTTGACCGTGGTGCCATGGATCTGGGTTTTCGCTTGTAAGCGACGGAAAGCAGCAGAGTGAAGCACGCGCGCACGGTCACGCTGATACGGGCTGCGGTGGTCATCCCGTCTTATTTTATGTTCATCGTCATTTCGATGCTGCCATTCTTGTTCGAGTACAAAGGGTGGTTCGAGTTGAGAATTCAAAATAGCACCTATCAAATTGATTTTATTTAGCTAATTAAAAACAACTTATACCCAGCTAGCTTATCTCGTCTAGTGATAATTCAAAGCTCGGTGCGAATGTGGTGAGAAAGTAGTCCATTTCTGGGCTTTTGCGTTGTTCGAGTGTCTCTTCCAATCGGCGCTTGGCTTGCTCGTATTCATGATTGCCCGCACTGAGCTCTTCCAAGCATTTCAGGTACGCACAGATAGTATCTGCCTGCTTGACGATGCTTTGCTCTTCTTTACTCGCAGTACCAGATATTAAGAAGGGGGCGAAGTCGTCTCTGAACTCTTCTGGCAACATCGAAAGCAGTCTTTGTTCTGCCGCGGCTTCTATCTTCTTATACTCTTGTGCAATATCCGGGTTGTAGTATTTAACTGGCGTTGGCAAATCACCCGTCAGTACCTCACTGGTGTCGTGGTACATGCCAAGCAGAGCAATGTGCTCGGGGTTAAGCTGACCATCAAACTTCTTGTTTTTGATCAGTGCCAAGGCGTGTGCCACGAAAGCAACCTGTAGGCTATGTTCTGAAATGTTCTCGCTTGATACCGAACGCATCAGGGGCCAGCGTTGAATTAGCTTCATGCGTGCGAGATGGGCAAAGAAATGGCTCTGTTTCATAAATGTCCTTATAGTACCAATCGTAGTAAATAACTGGTCATCCTAGCTTGTTAAAAAACTCGATAACTATGTTAGAATTTTTGATTGTAGAATAACTACTTATCGAAGCTGCTTGTCGAAAATAGCTGCCTTGTTCTCAAGCTTTTTCCCTACGCTATTTCTGAACACTTACTTACTGTGATTGGTATAAACAATACTCCACTCGTATCTTGTGTTTGCACAGGGATACGAGACAGCGGATACAAAAAAGGCTCCTAAACAGGAGCCTTTTAAGCATAGAAGTGAATGAATACAAGTTAAAGTCTTTTAAAACAGCAAATTGTAGCCATCTTTCTTTGTGCTCATTAACCTTCGATGAGGTCGTCTTGGCTGTAAGTCTGTAAGAAGCGCTCTAAACGACCAATTGCGATTTCTAGATCTTCGATGTGCGGCAGAGTCACGATACGGAAGTGATCCGGTTTCGGCCAATTGAAGCCCGTACCTTGAACCAATAGCACCTTCTCTTGCTTAAGGAAGTCGAGTACAAACTTCTGATCGTCTTTGATGTTGTACATGTTGGTGTCGATTTTAGGGAACAGGTACATTGCACCTTTCGGTTTCACACAAGAAACGCCAGGGATCTTGTTGATCAGTTCCCATGCACGGTCACGCTGTTCAAGCAGTCGACCGCCTGGAAGAATCAGCTCATTGATACTCTGATAGCCACCGAGTGCGGTTTGGATAGCGTGTTGCATCGGAACGTTGGCACACAAACGCATTGAGGCCAGCATTTCTAGTCCTTCAACGTAGCCTTTCGCTAGGTGTTTAGGGCCTGTTAAGAACATCCAACCACCACGGAAACCACATACACGGTAAGCTTTAGATAGGCCGTTGAACGTGACCATTAATACGTCTTCAGCAAGCGTTGCCACTGAAGTGTGTACCGCACCGTCGTAAAGTACTTTGTCGTAGATTTCATCGGCGAAGATGATCAAACCGTGCTCACGAGCAATCTCAACCACTTGTAATAGGAAATCACGGCTGTATACCGCGCCTGTTGGGTTGTTCGGGTTGATAAGAACGATGCCGCGCGTCTTTGGTGAGATCTTCGCGCGCATGTCGTCTAAATCTGGATACCAATCAGCATCTTCATCACACATGTAGTGAACCGGTGTACCACCAGAAAGCGCAACAGACGCTGTCCATAGTGGGTAATCCGGAGCGGGAACTAAGATTTCATCACCATTATCCAGTAGCGCTTGCATAGACATAACGATAAGCTCTGATGCGCCGTTACCAATGTAAACGTCTTCTACATCAAGGTTACGTAGGCCTTTTTTCTGGTAGTGCTGAACAACCGCTTTGCGGGCTGAATAGATGCCTTTTGAGTCGCAGTAACCTTGAGATGTCGGTAGGTTACGGATTACGTCAACAAGGATTTCATCAGGGGCGTCAAAACCAAATGGGGCGGGGTTACCAATATTAAGCTTCAGTATTTTATGCCCTTCTTCTTCCATGCGCTTAGCATGTTTGAGTACAGGCCCCCTGATTTCGTAGCATACGCTGTTGAGTTTTGACGACATCCCGATATTTTGCATTGCCGATTTCCTGAAATTAATTTAAATACTTTATTAAAGTACCGCAAAATGGCGTTTGATAGAATAAAAATCTGATGAATGTCGCATTTCAGTGTCACGTTTAGCCTTTTTGTTGTCACTCTTTTCTAAATTTTAATTAATCGCTTTCTTGGTTATTGGCTAAGATGAATAAAGGGGCGGGATCGCTTAAAATCACAGGAATGTTGAAAAGATATAGTACATTCTTGATCTAAGTGGGTACTGCCCATAAAGTATCAAACTAATATAATAATAATTTAGATGTGAACGAGGTCGATTTGTCACATTTCCAGCAAACTATCTCCGCTTTGATTGAGCGAGTACAAAATGCCCAAGCAAGCGAAGTTCGTTGTGTTGAAGTTCTAACGCAAAAACCATCGTTTGCATTTATAGAATGGCTTCATGCTCAACCGCTCTTTCCTAAGTTCTACTGGCAGTCACGCGACACTCGTGAAGAGGTTGTTGCGCTCGGACAGTTACATACGTTTTCAGATCCTGCACCCGCGTACGCTATTCTTGGTGAAGACCAACGAATCTGGGGTGGACGCTCGTTTGATGGGCACACCGCAAAGAACCGTCGCTGCATGGAGTCGTTTTTCTTCCTTCCTCAGGTTGAATTGATCCGCTTTGACAATACTTGGTCGCTGGCGGTTAATTTGTCCCCTGATCGCGTTTCTTCTATTAATGCTTTGAATAAGCTTTCTGTAGAAGCCGCGATATTGGCGCCTTTGTCTGCCCATATTGAACAGATCAATCACGTTCCAGAAAGAGAGCAGTGGGGCAACCTTGTCGATAAAGTGCTGCAAGGCATTAGCGATGAAGAGTACAAAAAAGTCGTTTTAGCACGTAAAACCACACTGCAACTCGATGCGCCTATCTGCGCAGCTCAATTACTTAAAGCCAGCTATCTGCAAAATCACCACAGTTTCCACTTTATGTTGGTGCTGGATTCTAAACACAGTTTCATTGGCTCGACACCAGAGCGCTTATATAGCCGACATGGTACGGAGCTTGATACCGAGGCGCTTGCTGGAACCATTGGTCGCGGAGAGAACGCTACTGAGGATATGGAACTGGCCAACTGGCTTTCTCAAGACAGCAAAAACCTCAATGAGAACCAGTATGTGGTCGACGACATCATTGAGCGTCTCACTCCTCATTCTCAAACGGTCCATGTTGAAAAGGATGCGCGTCTAGTGCGCTTGCGTAAGGTGCAGCATTTGAAGCGCAATATCCATGCTCAGCTCAACAATGGCGTTAATGGTGTGCAGTTGCTTGCTGCCTTACAGCCAACTGCTGCGGTGGCGGGTTTACCTCGTAAAGAGGCGATGGATTTCATTCTTGAACACGAACCGTTTGCACGAGGTTGGTATGCAGGCTCTGTAGGCTATATCAGTCATCAGCGAGCGGAATTCTGCGTGGCGATTCGAAGCGCCTTGATTGTAAACGATCAAGTACAACTGTTTGCTGGCGCGGGGATCGTGCCGGGATCGGTTGCCGAACATGAGTGGCAAGAGCTGAATAAGAAGATGTCGACTCTGCTCAGTCTCATTTCTGATCACCCACCATTAGGTGTGGCGTCATGAATCACGACCAAGCTGTATTAAACAGAGTTTGGTGTAACACATTACTTGAAGAGCTTGCCCGCAGCGGTGTTGAACATGTTTGCATCGCGCCAGGCTCTCGTTCAACACCATTAACACTCGAAGCCGAAGCTAACTCTAAGCTAACCTTACATACGCACTTTGATGAGCGCGGGCTTGGCTTCTTGGCTTTAGGTTTAGCTAAAGCGAGCAACAAACCCGTTGCGGTGGTTGTTACTTCTGGAACTGCCGTAGCTAACCTTCTACCAGCGACCGCTGAATCTGGATTAACGCGAGAAAAGCTAATCTTGTTGACCTCCGATCGACCGATTGATTTAGTCGACTGTGGTGCCAATCAAGCGATTCAGCAGCAGGGTATCTTTTCGTCTCACGTTGAAACGGCACTAAACCTTCCAAGTCCAACGACACAAGTTTCTTTGAATTGGCTTTTGACGTCGGTTGATAACGCACTGGCGAAACAGCGCAGCGTCGGTGGGGCTATTCATATCAACTGTCCGTTCCCAGAACCGCTTTATTCCGCTAATAGCGCCGAGATGTATGCGGATTATACAAAGAGCGTGGCAGCTTGGAGAGCTTCAACCTGCCTTTACTCGAACACTTATTTGCCCAGTCATTTAATCGCTCAGCCTGTCTCAGCAAGTGATTATGTCGCTCGTAAAGGCGCAGTGATTATTGGTTCTATCGAGAATGAAGCCGCAATTAAAGCCAAGCAGTTTGCGACAGCTTTGGGCTGGCCAGTATTCTGTGACCCTCAATCGGGTGTCAGTAGTGACTGGAAACACTATGATTTATGGATGCAAAGTGACGCAGCCAAAGCACAGCTTAGTCAGTGTGATTTTATTATCCAGTTTGGTGAGCGCATCGTATCTAAGCGTCTTAACCAATGGGTAAAAGAACAAGCTGCCACATTTTGTTCATCGCAGTACATCGTTGTTTCACCAGATGCACATCGTATTAATCAAGATCATCTGCCTCAAACTCATATTGTCGCTGATATCGAACATTGGTTATCAGAGCAACATCTACCAACGCTGTTGGGAGAACATGCTGGCTGGGCGGCATCTTTGGCGGAAGTCGCGAATACGGTTCAGCAGTTAGCGTTGGCGCAAATCTCTAATAACGACCAACTGACAGAGTTGAGTGTTGCGGTTGACTTGTCGTCTAGACTTAAAGACAGAGAGTTGTTTGTGGGAAACAGCTTGATGGTAAGGCTGGTGGATATGTTGTCGTCAATATCTGCGAATCGAGTTTACAGCAATCGTGGTGCATCGGGCATTGATGGCTTGGTGGCGACGGCTGCGGGCGTGGTGAAAGCTAACCAGAATCCTTTATTGATGTTGATTGGCGATACTTCTTTGCTTTACGATATCAACTCACTGGCTCTGCTGACTCATAATTTAACGCCGATGGTTATTGTTGTGACCAATAACGATGGTGGGGCAATCTTTGATTTTTTGCCGGTTCCTGAGCAACAAAAACAGTCTCTATATCAAATGCCTCATGGTTTCAATTTTGAACATGCTGCTGCGCAATTCCATCTTGGTTATGCGGCGCCAGAAACCTTGAATTGCTATCAAACGCTCATCGAACAACATTTTGAACAAGGTCAGGGTACCTTGCTCGTAGAAGTTAAGACGCCTCCCGAACAAGCGTCTACTTTGCTGAAGCAATTCAGCTCAATGCTCACCGAGGCATTAGCCTAAGGACTTTACATGCTTTACTCCAATTATTACCCAGCAGTACAAGAATCTTCTGACAAACCTTTGCTTGTTTTTTTACATGGTTTACTCGGAAGCGGGGATGATTGGAGTGCATGCCACCCCTTCCTCGAAGACTTTCCTCGTCTTTGCATAGATTTGCCCGGACACGGACAAAGCCGGTTTATCGACCCTGTAGGCTTTGATCATTGCTGTACCATGATAGTTCAGTGCATCACATCTCAGCTGGCTCTCAACGATCTTCCTGTCGATTATCCTATCGTGGTGATTGGGTATTCTATGGGGGGAAGGCTTGCCATGTATGGGGTAACAAGCCCTTGCTTCGAAATTCTTAACTTAGAGAAAGTCATCATTGAAGGTGGCAACTTTGGCTTGGAATGTGATGAAGAAAGAGCACAAAGGTTAGTACACGATACGCAATGGGCTGTTCGCTTTGCACAGCAGTCGATTGAAGATGTTTTAGACGATTGGTATCAACAAAGCGTCTTTTCTTCACTAAATCATGAGCAAAGACAAACTTTGGTCATAAAGCGTAGTGGTAACCTTGGAGTATCCGTAGCAAATATGTTGTTATCTACTTCGTTAGCTAAGCAACCGGATTTACGTGCCACATTGAAATCTCATGAGCATTTATTGCATTATGTATGTGGAGAAAAAGATCGTAAATTCATGGAGCTAGCTGAGAATAGTGGCTTTGAATATAGTCAGGTGGATTACGCGGGTCATAATGTTCATTTTGAGCAACCAGAGATGTTTTCAAATCTGATCATCCAATGTATCGCCAGTCGTTGATGAACTGACTGAGCGAACCTCTCGTATCAAGCGCTATAGAAAGCAGAGCAACACCGTCGCGACTCTACGCTAGTCGCGCTCTCTAATAGAACAATGGGAATCATCATGGCTAAAACAGTAGGCATCACAGAAGAAGAACTTTACGCAGCCGTTAACTGGCGCGATGAAAGCAGTCAATATGAAGATATTCAATACCACAAGTCTGATGACGGTATTGCGAAAATCACGATTGCTCGCCCTCAAGTGCACAATGCGTTCCGTCCACAAACCGTAAAAGAGATGATCAATGCACTGGCTGATGCTCGTTATGACGAGAAAGTTGGCGTAATCATTTTGACTGGTCTTGGTGAGAAGGCGTTCTGTTCTGGTGGTGACCAAAGTATCCGTGGTGACTACGGCGGTTACCAAGATGACTCAGGTACGCACCACTTGAATGTACTTGATTTCCAACGTCAAATTCGTACTTGTCCAAAACCAGTTATCGCAGCGGTATCGGGTTGGGCAGTCGGTGGCGGTCATGTACTTCACATGATGGCAGACCTTACTATTGCAGCTGAAAACGCGCAGTTCGGTCAGACGGGTCCTAAAGTGGGTTCTTTCGATGGCGGTTGGGGTGCTTCTTACATGGCTCGTATCGTTGGTCAAAAGAAAGCACGTGAAATCTGGTTCTTGTGCCGCTTCTACGATGCACAAGAAGCACTGGACATGGGCCTTGTAAACACCGTTGTTCCTGTTGCTGACCTAGAAAAAGAGACAGTTCGTTGGTGTCGTGAAGTGCTTCAACACAGCCCAATGGCACTGCGTTGCTTGAAAGCGGCACTGAACGCTGACTGTGATGGTCAAGCAGGCTTACAAGAGTTGGCTGGTAACGCAACCATGATGTTCTACATGACAGAGGAAGGCCAAGAAGGCCGCAACGCATTCAACGAGAAACGTCGACCGGACTTCGACAAGTTCCCGCGTAATCCATAGTCTTTCTCCTCTTCAAAATGAGTCGCTAATAGCGGCTCGTTTTGTTTTGATGTTCCCCGTTTTTTAGGAAACTTTATGAACTCAGTGAATTCTCAGCGTCACGCTAAACTTTACCGTTATCAATTACCTATGGATAGTGGTGTGGTTCTTCGTGACAATAAGTTGAACGAACGTGTTGGCTATATCATCCAACTTGAGTGTGATGGTAAAACTGGTTTTGGCGAAGTTGCGCCTTTGCCCGGTTTTAGCCAAGAAGATGCCGAACAAGCTGGCATTCAGCTTCAACACGAATTAGAGCTTTGGAGCCACAATAAGCCTCAAACGCCTTTCGACGAGCTGTATCCTTCTGTCGCGTTTGGCTTTTCAATGGCGATGATGGAATTGCGAGGCGATCTTAACGCTCAAGGTAACTACCAAGCGGCGCCTTTGTGTACAGGCGATCCAGATGAACTGATTCCTGTATTGAATGAGATGGTAGGCGAGAAGGTCGCGAAAGTGAAAGTCGGCCTCTACGAAGCGATTCGCGATGGCATGTTGGTTAGCTTATTCCTTGAGTCGATCCCTGATTTGACTCTAAGACTTGATGCCAACCGTGCGTGGAAGCCAGAGAAAGCGAAGCAATTCATTAAATACATTTCGCCGTCAATGCGCCAGCGTATAAGCTTTATCGAAGAGCCTTGCCAAAAGCCAGAAGACAGTTTGGCCTTTGCCATTGACCATGGTGTGGCGATTGCGTGGGACGAGACACTGCAAGAAGCGGTGCGCAGCCCGGAATTTGATCTTAGCGACCTTACTGGTGTTAAAGCAGTCGTGATCAAGCCAACTCTTATTGGTTCTGTCGAGCGTTGCGTGGCAATCATTGAGCGAGCACAGAAGCTTGGAATGAAACCTGTATTGAGCTCAAGCATTGAGTCGAGCCTAGGTCTGACTCAGATTGCTCGTCTGGCGCAGCAATATTTGCCAAATGAAGTGCCGGGGTTGGATACGATTGGCTTGTTCAAGCAGCAGCTAGAGGTTTCTTGGCCGGGCTGTCAGTTGCCTGTCTCTACGCTTGAAAAGCAACAATTGATTTGGTCTTCTTAGACCGAGCTATTTGAATGGCTATTTAGTTAGCTTAACAAGTTCTTAATCTATTTTTGGTTATCATATGATGCGCCCACAATCTAATCATCCCCCGCTCTGGGTAAAGTGGGTGCAGCAAAACCCACTTCAACCAGCGTTAGTGACCACTCACCGCACTTATACTTGGCAGCAAGTGTTTGTGTTGGTTAGTGAGTACCAACAACAGCTATCTCATCAAGGCCTATCTGAAGGTGATGTACTGACGATTGTTGGTAAGAATCAAGCTGAAGTGATCCCTGTTTATCTTGCCGCACTCAATTTGGGTGTGGTTTGTGCGTTTACGATGCCTCAGCCTAGTTTACGCCTGAAGCAAAAGCTCGATTCCTTATATCAAGCAGATCAACAGAGCTACCTTTGGCTCTTGGGCAATAGCGGAATAGAGCAATCAGAGATTGCCGATTTGAATACTCAGTTGGTGACCTTGCCTTGCCTAAGTGAACTGAAGTTTGATGGTGATGATGAGCAGATAACGACACCTCAAGAATCCAATTTCAATCCGCAAAATCTAGCGAGCATCGTATTCACTTCAGGTTCTACCGGAAACCCAAAAGCGGTCGCTCATACACTTGAGCAGCACCTATGCTCTGCGTCAGGGCTGCTTGAGGTGTTTCGTTATCAACAAGGTGACACGTGGTTACTGAGTTTACCTATGTACCATGTGTCGGGGCTGGCGATAGTTCATCGTTGGTTGGCGGCTGGTGGTTGCATCAAAATAGGCACAGGTCAGCTTGAAACCGATATAGAAGAATGCAGTCATGCTTCATTGGTCGCTACTCAACTACATCGATTGTTAAAGAGTAAGCAAGCACTTACTTTAACGCATGTACTTTTGGGTGGTAGTCATATACCAGAAGCACTTGGGCTCGAAGCTCAACAAATGGGCATCGAAACATGGCTTGGATACGGCATGACTGAAGCGGCTTCAACCGTGACCGCGAAGCTCGTTGATGCCGGCAGCACCGCCGGTTTTGTCCTTAACCATCGCCAGCTAAAAATTGAAGAACAACGTATCTTTATTGGTGGCGAGACGCTCGCGTCCGGGTATTACTATCAAGGTAACTTAACGCCATTAGTTGATAAGAGCGGTTGGTTTGATAGCAAAGATCTTGGTGAGTGGCTTGGCGAACAAGTGTCGATTATTGGCCGTGCCGACAACCAGTTTATTTCTGGTGGTGAGAACATTCATTGCGAAGAAATTGAGCGAGTACTCAATCAATTGTCTGAGGTTAATCAGGCTTTTATTGTTCCCATTGAAGATGATGAGTTCGGATTTCGACCTGCAGCGATTGTCGATTGTGCTGAGTTGCCAACCAAAGAGTGGTTTATCGAGCAGTTAACTGGTCGTCTTGAACGGTTCAAATTTCCTATTGAGTATTATCGAATGCCTCAGCAGGAACAACATGGTATTAAGGTTTCGCGCGCTGGATTGGCGCAGTGGTTACAGCAGACCCGTTCTAAATAGAGCGAAGAGCAATAAAATGAAGCGCAATACACGGTGACTAGTCGTAATTGCGCTTCAGGGGGTTGTGACGGTGGTGAAGCCGTCACAAATTCTAATTATTTATCGTGTCATTCAAGATTTGGCGTTAAGCGAGTGCCTTCTTCATTTGTTCAGCGACTTTATCTACCTTACCTAGACCAATGATAACTTGTAGACCACCTTTCCCAACCGGTACCACACCTGCCGCACCGAGTTTCTTCAGTTTCTCGCTGTCTGCTGCACCTGAGTCTTTCACAGTTAAGCGTAGACGAGTAATACAGTTATCGACTTCTAGAATGTTGTCTGCACCGCCAACCGCTTCAATGTAGCTGTTGGTTAGGTTAGCCAATGCTTCTGGCGTTTCAGTTTCTTTTTCTGCTTCCATCTCTTCACCACGACCTGGAGTACGTAGGTTGAACTTGATGATAGCGAAGCGGAAAATACCGTAGTAAAGCGCGAAGAACACCACACCTTGAACCAGTAGCATGTACCAGTTAACCGCGAGTGGGTTTTGGCTTGATAGTACTAGGTCAACGAAACCAGCAGAGAAGCCGAAGCCTGCCATCCATTCCATGCTTGCTGCAATGTAAAGCGATAGGCCTGTTAATACTGCGTGCAGTAGGAACAACACGGGTGCTAGGAACATGAAGCTGAATTCTAGTGGCTCTGTGATACCCGTGAAGAATGAAGCCATAGCTGCCGCAAGCATGATTGCGAATACTTGGTTTTTGTTTTTCGCATCAGAACAGTGATACATCGCCAATGCTGCTGCTGGTAGGCCAAACATCATGATAGGGAAGAAGCCCGCTTGGTACATGCCAGTTTTACCTGGAATACCCGTACCGTTAGCGATAGATTGCGCGCCGCCTAAGAAGTTTGGAATGTCGTTAATACCAACAACGTCGAACCAGAACACAGGGTAAAGAGCGTGGTGCATACCTACTGATAGGAACAAACGGTTGAAGAAACCAAACAGACCAGCACCCACCGCACCCATGCTTTCTAGTTTAATACCCAGAACGATCAGAGCGTCGTAAACAGCTGGCCAGATGTAAAGTAGAGCAAAAGAGAGAGCCATACCTGCGATTGAGGTCAGGATAGGAACCAAACGCTTACCGCTGAAGAACGCTAGAGCTTGAGGAAGTTCAACCGTTGAGTAGCGGTTGTAGATCTCAGCAGAGATGATACCCACAATGATACCTACGAATTGGTTGCTGATTTTGCCAAATGCCGCAGGCACTTCACTGAGTTCAACATCCATTAACTGAGCAACAGAGCCCGGAGCAAGTAGCGTGGTGACGACGAGGAACATCACAAAGCCAGACAGTGCCGCAGAACCATTCTTATCACGGCTCAAACCAAATGCGACACCCACCGCGAATAGAACCGCCATGTTGTCGATGATCGCGCCACCAGATTTGATCAAGAATGCGGCTAAGATACTTTCAGAACCCCAACCAACAGGATCCAACCAATAGCCGATCCCCATAAGGATTGCTGCAGCTGGCAGTGTGGCTACGGGAACCATCAATGCCTTACCTACTTTTTGCATATACCCGAGTATATTCATATGTGCCCCTAAGTTTGTAATTAATTTTTTTAATGTTTCTGCTCGTCAACGTATGGAGTCAAATATTGATCGAGGCAGGATTTTAAGTAACTGCGGTTATTAAAAACTTATTTCTTGATGCAAACAAACGAAACGGGTAGTAGTATGAATTAAAATTTTTAATGCATGAGTTCGTATGGCTAACCATCAATCTTTACTTAGAAATCTTCATACTTTTAATGTTGCTGCAGAGAAAATGAGCTTTACGCTAGCGGCTAGAAAGTTGCATTTGACTCAGGGAGCCGTTAGCCATCGAATCAAAGTGTTAGAAGGTGAACTCGGATTTAACTTGTTTGTGCGAGGGACTCGTAAACTGGAACTAACGGAAGAAGGTCAGCGCTTTCAACGAACGTTATCCAAGTCGTTAAGCTCTATTTTTGGTGAGATCGAAGACATTACCAACACAGACTTGTATGGACAGATCAATATCGGTACCAGTCCTGCATTTGCCAACAGTTGGTTACTGCCGAGGTTGGCTGATTTTAAACAGCGATACCCAAAGTTTAATCTCAATATTTTCTCGCAAGAAGAGCAGGATTTTCATCAAAATCATCTCGATGTCGCTATTTACTATGGTGCTGAAAATCTCAAAGACATGCATCGACAGCGCCTGTTTGGTGAAAAGTATATTCCGGTATGTACACCGAGTTACGCGGCTGAACACGACATCTTTGATGATGGCTTAGAATCGCTGCACCGGATTAATTTCATTCATGCACTAGGGTCAGATGTATGGCAGCGTTGGATTAAACACCACGGCTTAGATGTGAACTTGTTTGAGCAATTTTACTGTGTGAGCCACCGGGATATGGGCGTAAGAAGTGCCCTCAGCAATATCGGTGTCGCGATGGGGCGCTATCATTTTGTTAAGCAGTATGTTCAGACTGGTGAGCTGATAACACCTTATCCGAGCATGGATACAGACCAAGGGTATGACTTAATCTGCCCGCTAGGCACGGAAAAACGCCCTAAGGTAAGAACCTTTATTAAGTGGTTAGAAGGGCAGTTGCGCTAGGTTAGTTAATTTAGCAATTAGATAGTTCAAAACAGAATTTATTATCTTTATAACCATCCATCATAATAAGCCATATAAATAACGGATTATAGAATAAGGTCTTATTATGAAAATTGCCCTCACCATTGCGGTTTTACTGCAGATAGGCCAAGCAATCATCTCGTCAGGGTTGACTCGTTCGTTGGCTGAGCTCACCGCATTTGTGTTGGTTGTGGTACTTGTTTTAATGAAAAGAGAGAGCAAGAAGAGTGATAAGCCCCTGTTTGATTCGTGATTGTTACAACAAAGAATACCCTTACCACAAACGATAAAGGCAAAGCCCATTGGAGCTTTGCCTTTTTGTTTTTCTGCTCGCTAACCCGAGTGTCTAGGTAACCAGACAATCATCTAAAGCGTTTCTATGCGGGCTAAGCGAGAGTTAACCACGCCAATGAACCCGTTGAGATCATGACCCACATTGTAATACCAAACATCAGTGGTTTCGGCCCTGCCGCTTTTAACTTCTCAACTGAAATACCACAGCCAATTAAGAACAAACACACGACCAGTGCTCGCTTAGACACATCAAAGATTCCTTGATAGACCATCTCAAATTGTGGCAGTAAGTCACTCACCGCGATAGCGGCGCAATAGAAGAAAATGAAGTAGGGAACCGTAATCTTCTTTTGATCGTTCTTGAAGATCATCGCACTAATTAAAGCGATTGGGATGATCCAAAGTGCGCGAGCGAGCTTCAATGTTGTCGCTGTCGTCAGTGCTTCTTCGCCATACGCTGAAGCTGCACCTACTACAGAAGACGTATCGTGAATCGCTATCGCTGCCCAAGTACCAAATGTTTGTTGGCTGAGCTCAAGCGCGTGACCAATCATCGGGAATAAGAATAGAGCAACCGAGTTCAACACGAATACGGTAGCTAATGCCAAGCCAATCTGTTCATCGTCTGCTTTGATCGCGGGTGCCACTGCTGCTATCGCGCTACCACCACAAATCGCGGTACCAGAAGATATAAGATAGCCCGTAGTGCGGTCTAGCCCCATTTGTTTCGCCAAGAACCAACCAATGACTAATGTACCGATAATCGTAGTTACAATGAGCCCAATACCATCGCCTGTTACTGCTAATGCTTTTTCAAACTGAATACCAAAACCCAAGCCAACAATAGAGTAGGCCAGTAGCTTTTTGGTAAGCTTGCCGACTTCCAAGTGTTCAGGGACTAATCCTAAACTAGCAAGCAGGAAACCGATAACCAGGGCTGTCGGTGAGCTAACCCAAGGCGTTAAGCAAAACAGTGCAGCAAGATAAAATGGAACGGACTTTTTTAGGTTCATTGTATTTAGAGTCTTGTTTTGTTGTGGCGTTATTGTGATGAGACCACTATACGTTCAATAAAATGATAAGTAAGTCTAAATGAATTGAACAAACGTTAAGGAAAACTTAACGCTTGTTCAACTGATATGAATAAAGGGCTGGTTAACTAGCGTAATGATCCGCGAAGGTCAGAGACTGACTGTCGAAGCGTTTCACAAGAGGCTTGTTTAGGTGAAATCGGCTCGCCAGCTTCTATCTCTAGCTTAGTCCAGAAGCGAGTGGGTAACCCTTTGCAGGCACGGCCTTTGTAACGACTAAAGTAGCTACCCCATAATCCTTTAAGAGCCATAGGAATCACTGGGACAGGGGAACGTTTGATGATCAGCTCCATACCACGCATGAACTCAGCCATTTCGCCATCAGAGGTGAGCTTTCCTTCTGGGAAAATACACACGATGTGACCTTCATGCAGGGCACGCTCTACTTCTTTGAAAGCGTTTCGAATCGAGTTGCGGTTGGTCGCGGAGATTGGAATCACCCCAGCTCTTTTCAAGAAGCGTCGAATTGGCGGCAACTTGGTGTAATCCTCTTCCATCACAAAACGGATCAAGCGAGGGCAAACCGCACTCAGCAGCAGTGCATCCATATAACTCACATGGTTGCAGACAATCAACGCACCGCCCTTTTCTGGCAGGTGATGTAAGTTCTTATGTTTAACTCTGTACATGGTGTGAGTGACCACCCACGTAAAGAAGCGGAAAGCGTAGATAGGCACCTGATAAAACAGGTACAGCATCACCAAAGTGTTGCCCACTGCGAGCAAGATAAACAGCTGCGGAATTGAAAGATCTAGAACACTAAGGCAAACAATACCTAATACCGCACTTCCCACCATGAACAGTGAGTTGTAGATATTGAGCCCGGCAATCACTTGGGCACGCTCGTCGGGCTTGGCACGTAACTGCATCAGTGAATACAGAGGAACAATAAAGACACCGCCAGAGATACCCAGAAGCAGAAGGTAAGCAAACAGTGGCCACAGCTCTGAGTAGGTTACGAATTGATGGAAAGAACTAAAGTCAGGCAAAGACTCCGGGAGGGATATCGCCATCAGAAGACCGAAGATCGAGATACCTAAGCTGCCCATTGGCACGATGCCAATCTCAATGCGGTGATTAGATAACTTATCGCAAGCCAAAGAGCCGATCGCGATGCCTACTGAGAACAGTGCCAGTAAAAAGGCGACTGAGCTTTCAGTGCCGTTTAGGTGCAGTTTGGTGAAGTTTGGAAATTGAGTCAGGTAAGCCGCACCAAGGAACCAGAACCAGCTTATAGACATCAGTGCTTGAAAGGTTGGGCGGTCTTTTTTGGCAATCGCCAGTGTTGCACGGGTGAGCTTTACAGGTTGCCACTTTACTTTCAGGTCTGGTGCATTACTTGGCGCATGTGGGATAAAGCAGCTTGATGCATAGCCAAGCACGGCGAACGAAACAATACACACCGCAGCAATGAGCTTCGCGCCTTCTTCAGATGCAATGATGCCTGCGCCTAGAGTACCAATCAGGATCGCTAAGAATGTACCTGTCTCGACGAGAGCGTTACCAGATACCAGTTCTTTTGTTTCTAACTGCTGTGGAAGCAGGGCGTATTTCACCGGACCAAAGAAAGCACTCTGCGTTCCCATAAGGAACAGGAGCAGAAGTAATATCCCGTAGCTTTCATAGATAAATCCGATCGCACCCAGTGACATGATCACCACTTCAAGGAGCTTAACTTTACGGATAAACCACGATTTTTCGTATTTATCAGCCAGTACACCGGCTAAAGCTGAGAATAGGAAGAAGGGCAGAATAAACAGGCCAGCGGCCAAATTAATGAATAGATTGCTGGAAATAGGCAGCGTGTCTACGCTTGCGAAAGCAACAAACAGTAACAGGACATTTTTGAATATGTTGTCGTTAAAGGCTCCTAGAAATTGGGTAATAAAGTAGGGTAGGAACCTTTTTTGCGTTAACAGCGAAGATTGGCTGCTGTTGTTCATTGTCTTTCCTTGGATGATTACCAGTTGGTTAAGTAGTTTGAGACTAGGTTATTGATCAACTCTTTACCATCGATTGGCTCAGCGGCGAAAAATTTATCATCAACGCTGAGTAGAGTAATTCCATGTACTCCAGACCATAATACACGGCTAGCTTTAACGACTTCGCTTTTAGTATGTTCAGGGGCAATAGCTATTAATAGTTGCTCTAGCATACCTGTCATTCTATCGATGCGGTTTGATTGCCATTCAGGAAGGTTTTCACCGTTCATGTTGTGCTCAAAGATAAGCTGCCAACGGTGAGGGTGTTTTTGTGCAAAATCGTGGTAACAGTATGCAAGGTTGAATAGAGCTTGTTGAGGGTTGCTCGATTGTTCAACCGCTGCAGCAGATTCTGACGCCAGTTCATCTAATGTTTGAGCGACCACATGTAATAGCAATAGGTTGTAGTTACCAAATACATTCACCAAGGTACTTGGAACGTAACCAATCATATTGGCGATTTTACGTAGACTTAACTCGTGATAAGAGTGCTCTTCTAAGAAGTCGGTCACCGTTTTTAAGGTTAATTGCACTAATTGTTCGCGAGTATGATCGTTTCGTCTTGCCATGGGTACTTTCTATTAAATGAACATCGTTCAATATTTTAATGCTGCCCCAGAGTGCCGTCAATCCCTTCGCTAGTTCAGTAATCAATTAATGGCCGCAATATTATGATACATGTGTAAACACGGTGAATATTTCATTGTTCTTTGTTAACGAGTATGATTAAGGTGTCGAAAGATAAAGAACCCTATAAAGGATAATAATGAAACGATTTTTCTCACTAGTCGCGATCCTGTTGGTAACAGTCGCGGTGACGCCAATCGCGGAAGCGAAAAAGTTTGGTGGTGGTAAGTCATTTGGCAAAAGCTTTAAAACGGCTCCAGCACCAAAACAACAAAACACGAATTCGATCCGTCAAGATCAAACAGGTAAGAACACAGCAGCTAACTCTAGCAAGAAAGGCCTTATGGGCGGTCTGCTAGGTGGTTTACTTGCTGGTGGTCTTTTAGCTGCATTCTTTGGTGGCGCATTTGAAGGTATCCAGTTCATGGATATTCTGATTATGGGTCTGATTGCTTTCCTAGCGTTTAAATTCCTACGCGGAATGTTGGGCGCGAAGCAGGGCTCAATGAATCAGCAGAATACACGTGGCCAACAGCCAGCATTCGGCGGCATGGGTCAGAACAAGTTTGAACAACCTAAGCAACAACCAAATGTTCATAACTTCGAGCAAACACAACCTCAATCACAAGGCGCTGCTGGTGGTTTCGGTTTTGGTGCACAAAGCGATGTTCCACATAACTACCCACCGGGCTTTGATCAAGCGGCATTCATCAATGGTTCTCGTGAGCACTACCGTACACTGCAAGGTGCATGGAATCACAACGAGCTAAACACGATTGAAGAATACGTATCTCCAAGCCTATTTGAAGACCTAAAAGCTGAGCGTAATAAGCTAGACGGTGATCAGCACACAGACGTAATGTACGTTGATGCTGAAATCGTTCGCGCAGACCACGATGGTAGTAAAGCACAGCTAAGCCTTCAGTTTAGCGGTCGTTACCGTGACACAGCGGATGGCGTTGAAGAAGATATCACTGATATCTGGCACCTAGAGCGTGACCTAACAACTAACAATGCACCTTGGTTAATTGTTGGTATTCAAGGTTAATTCCAGGATTTAACTCAACATCAATAGGATGTAGTTATTCGGAATGACACCAAATAATAGAAAGCCCCTGCTGAGAAATCAGCAGGGGCTTTTTTGCGTCTAATGATATGTATCTTAGTTAAAGATTGGATTAACCTGAGACTAACTAACTGATTTTATTTGGATGTAATGAGTAATGACAAAGTTCTTTGAACCCGTATTGGAGCCTGAGGTTACTTTGCAGCAGAAACAGATAATTGCGAACGAATGCGAAGAACATATATCGACCCATTGTTTAGGCTGCGCTGCTTATCTGGCTTGTGAGCGTCATGCAGAAGTATGGGATCACTGATGTTTGAATGGGCTAGATCGCTTAGTTATTTGTAGGAGCGGGTTAGTGTTTAGGAAGTTGAGGGTTGTTTTAGAAGACACGTTTAGTAAGAGATAAAGCTCAGAAACGAAAAAAGCCAACTCAATGAGTTGGCTTTTCGATTTTCCAATTAAGGAGAATATGGTGGAGGGAGAC
>NZ_JBFROH010000032.1:0-6398 GCF_041471425.1 Vibrio sp. 10N.261.52.C2
CACATTTCAGGACGGGACAAACGATATTAAAAAGGCTTGGTCACTGACCAAGCCTTTTTTATGTTCTCGGGATACGAGATTAGAAATCGTCCTGCTAAGTGCTAAGTGCTAAGTGCTAAGTGCTAAGTGCTAAGCTCGGCTTCTAACCATTTGAGATAGCATAAACATTGCTGCCGCACTGATAACCACAGACGGGCCAGCAGGCGTATCATAGAACCAAGACAAGTTTAATCCACCGAATACAGCGATAGAGCCAATAATTGATGCAAGGAAGGCCATCTGCTCAGGTGTGCTCGAGAACTTCCTTGCCGTTGCTGCAGGAATAATCAGTAGCGATGTCATGATTAACGCACCAACAAACTTCATACCGACAGCAATCACGATACCGACCAATAGCATCAGAATCAGACGCATTAAATCAATGTTGATGCCATCAACCGCCGCGAGATCTTCGTTAACCGTCGTTGATAGTAGTGGTCGCCAAAAGATAGCAAGTACTAATCCAATCACAGCAGCACCCGCATAGATGAATACCAAATCAGTCGGTGATACTGCAAGTAAGTCGCCAAATAAATAGCTCATTAGGTCGACACGAACATTGTCCAAGAAGCTAACGGCTACAAGACCCAAAGACAGTGCACTGTGTGCCAAAATACCGAGTAGGGTATCGGTCGCGACTAGCTTTTGTTTTTGCAATGTCACGAGTAACACGGCCAGCATCAAACAACAAATCAGCAGCGCGAAATACAAGTTAATGTTGAACAGAAAGCCAAGTGCTAAGCCCATCAAAGAAGCGTGAGCAAGCGTGTCACCAAAGTAAGCCATCTTACGCCACACCACGAATGAACCTAGTGGGCCTGCAATTAGTGCAATACCCAAACCCGCCAAAATAGAGGGAAGAAGAAACTCAAGCATTAGTGGTGTCCGTGTTTATGGTTTGAACATTCATGCACGTCGCCTTCGACAGGCTGGCCTGCGAGATCATGATGGTGATGTTCGTGTTGGTGATGATAAAACGCTAGCGTCTCTTGGGTCGCGGTGCCAAAGAGCGCAATATACGAAGGATGGTGTTTGATGTCTGCAGGTGCGCCTGAGCAACAGATGTGGTGGTGTAAACAGATAACATCGTCTGTTTTTGCCATCACTAAATGCAGATCGTGTGAAACCATAAATACGGCACAACCAAAGCGGTGGCGAATGGTGTCAATCAAGTCATACAGGTCTATTTGCCCTTGAACGTCGACGCCTTGAGCCGGTTCATCGAGAACCAGTAGATCTGGTCTTCTTAGCAATGAACGAGCAATGAGCACACGTTGGTTTTCTCCGCCAGATAGCTGGTGCATGTTACTCTTCTGCAGATGTTCAGCACCAACAAGCTTCAATGCTTCAAGGATCTCTTGCTGACTGAAATTGCCAGTGAGTTTTAGAAAACGCTCTACGTTGAGCGGTAGGGAATCATTGAGCTTTAATTTTTGTGGTACATAGCCAATTTTCAGTTTTTTAGCTTTTGTTATTGTGCCTGAAAATTTGGTCTGTAAACCCAGTACCACTTTTACTAATGTCGACTTTCCTGCACCGTTTGGCCCAATCAGGGTGGTGATTCTGCCGCGCTCTAAATTTAGAGAGATGTTGTCTAGAACTTTTCGACCGTCAAATTCGACGCTCACAGAATCTAGTTGGATTAAGTTATCCATGAATAGAACTCATTTGCAATTCGCTAATGTTATAATGTAACATTTACCTCAAGCCTAAGCTACTTTTCTATTATCGAGGGATTATGTCACGTTCATCTTTTATACTTGCTACTTTGCTTTTAGCGCCAAGTGTCGCAAGTGCCAATACTATTCTAACAAGCTTTAAACCAATTCAAATGATTGTGACAGAATTAACGCAAGGCGTTAGTGAGCCGGATGTGTTGATGAACAGCAATGCTTCGCCGCATGATTATGCGCTTAAGCCATCGGATGTCAAAAAAGTTCATAGTGCCGATATGGTCATCTGGTTCGGCCCTGACCTAGAAGCCTTTCTGACTAAGGTGATTGGTTCAAAAGAAAATGTTATCAAGATCAGTGATATTCCCGGAATCAACTTGCGAGAGTTCGGACACGAAGAGCATGACCACGATGCACATGAAGGGCACCACCACGGCAGCCACGATCCACATTTTTGGTTGGGTATCGATCAGGTCGAAGTTGCTGCGAAATACATTTCAGATAAGTTAATTGAAACTGACCCAGGCAACGCAATGGCTTATCAAGAGAACCTAGATTCATTCTTGATTGCATTGGATGAGAAGAAGCAGTCTATTCGCGAACAACTGGCGCCAATAAAAGACAAAGGTTACTACGTTTTCCATGATGCATATGGTTATTACGAAGAAGAATTTGGTCTGAATAACTTGGGTCATTTCACAGTAAGTCCAGACCGTAAACCGGGAGCAAAAAGCCTGATTGCGATTAAGAAAACGATCGTACAAGAAAATGTTCAGTGTGTGTTTTCTGAGCCTCAGTTTACGCCTGCAGTGATTGAATCTGTGACTCGTGGAAGCAACGCTAAGCAAGGTCAGCTAGACCCTGTTGGTTCTGATGTTGAAGTGAAAACCGGAAGTTATTTCGATTTTCTTCAGCAACTTACCGATAGTTACACAAGCTGCTTAAACGCAAAGTAATTCGTAGAAAGTATCTTTTACTGCACTTTGCTCTCGATATTGTATGAATAGTGCCGCTTTTTGCGGCATTTTCGTGACCGCTAAGATAAAACCTCCTAACAAATAACAAACCTCCTTTCTCCTTTTCTAATTTCCGCTAAAATGGAAAGATAATAATAAGCACAAAAAAACTCAGTTTTTGGTTTAGCAACGATAAGACGTTGTGGTACCCAAAATTTCATGTGTTGTTGCTGTTCAGGATTAAGAGTTGTATCGAATTATCTTCAAAATGTTCATGTTAATGAGCATTTCATTTAGCGTTCTAGCGGTAAATACCTCGCCCTCCGTTTTCTATCCTTTGCCCGCTCAAGCGCAAGGGAATTTCCTTGCGGCTAAAAACTTGTATTTAGGTGCCGGAGGTGGGCTCTGGGTTCATGATGTGCATGGAAAAGTACTCTTTTACGATGGTCGAACTCTATTCCCTCGCAAGGGAAGCTTACTGCAATTTTCTTCGGAAAGAGTCGCCTTTCTGAACGATGAGTTTTGGACATTTTTCGACAATGAGGTCTATCGACATAACCCTGGAATTGGCAACGAATTGGCGTTTAGCCTAAGTCCCGGCGCTGAAATAGCGAATATCGGTGCATCAGGCGATTATATTTGGGTTACTGACGGCAGTAATTTCTATACCTACAACACTCAATCTTTAGAATTCAACACCTACTCTCTACTTAAACTGTACCGATACAATAACAGCAGTGACATTGCGATTAACGACGCTGAGTGGGTACTATCAAAGTGGGTGCTAGCGACCAGTTCTGGCGTTTACCTTTCAGAGAATCAAGAGTTTACCCATGTCACCGCATCAGACAAAAACCATATTGAGACGGTTTATTTTTCGAATGCTCGACGTGAGTTAGTGATCGGTACTTTAAATGGTGCTGTGATTGTTGATCTCGCGAACCCAGACAAAGAGACCATCGTTAAAGGGTCGCATGTTCTCTCGTTGGCCGAAACTTCGGACCAGTATTGGATTGGTACAGAGCACGGCCTTATTAGCTACAACTTTATTACGGGACAAATTACTCGATTCGAACAAGCCGCTAGTCAAGACTTCTCGTTACCGGGTGAGAAAATATATTCGTTGATAAACGATCATGCTGGTGGTATGTGGGTTGCGACAAACAACGGTATCCGATACTTCTCACTGTTCAGCAAAACCTTCTCGAGAACACCCCTAACTGGAATGGGCATGCATTCGAGTAGTGTGGTGATCAATAAAGTACTGCCTGTCAGTGACCAGTTATCTTGGGTCGCGTCTTCAATGGGGCTCTACTTGGTTGATTCTGAAAGTGAAGAGAACCCAATTCGTGTTTACTCTAACCCTGTTAATGATTTTGAGATCTTTGGCTCTTCCATTTGGTTGGCGACCGAACAAGGTATCATCAGTCTAAATACGGAAACACTACAACCCGAAGCCCTTGATTTACCAAGGCCAATTGAGGGAGTGCGTGTTGAAAACCTTGCGCTTCAAGCCGATAACGTTCTTTGGATGACCTCTGGGCAAAACCTCTATTCGTTATCTATCGAAACCATGAAACTGACGAGTTATGGCACTGACTGGTTAGTCGACAAGTTCTTGCCTGCGAAGATCACCGCTCTCAATGTAGGCTTGCTAGGTCGCATCTATATAGGAACGGATCATGGCTTCTACTCGTTCATTGATAAACGAATTAGCTTTAGTCGTTCCAGCGAACGGTTTGGCAAAGTCGTCGATATTGAAAAAGCGAAGGATGGAGCGCAGTGGTTTGCGAGCAGTTATGGCGTGTATCGAATCCCGGATGACAGCTCTATTATTCAAGAAATCACTCTTGTTGAAGACAATATTAGCCCCAACTGCCTGATAAGCGATGACAATGGTGTTTGGTTAGGCTCTTCGAAAGGCATCAGTTATTACGGATTGGATGGGCAACTGCATAAACACATAGGTTCGCCATTTGGTTTGATCACCAATGAACTGGCGGCAGGAGCGTGTGCTCTTTTTTACAGTCAAGATAGCCAACCTTCGAGGCTTGTTTTCGGCTCAAAGTATGGTGTAGTCAGCGCGTTATCTAACGAGTTACTGGTATCAACTACACCTCATAGCCGTGCCTTGTTGAGTAAGATAAGTGTCGACCAACAAACGGTATCACTTGGCGGGAAAACGGCAGAGCTGGATGAGATTCCTTATGGTTCATCGATGGGGTTTAAGCTAGGTATCTTACCAGCAACGTTCGCACCTGCGATGGAATACCGACTGAGCGACGATGAACCTTGGAGTGAGTTTGAAGGGGGCTTGTTAACGCTCGATCATCTTCTTCCAGGGGATTACACACTTGAAGTGAAGCCGGTTAAAGACTCCCATTATCGCTTTGTGTCAACCAATCAAAGCTTCTCGATTGCGGAGCCTTGGTATCTGACCAATTGGGCTGCAGCAAGCTCTCTGATATTACTGATTGGCGTTGTGACTATCTTAGTCTTTTGGCGTTCGCGTTATGTCACTTTTGCCAACCGGCACTTAAAAGCGCAAGTTGCACTGAAGACAGACCAATTGAGGCACCAAAGCCGGATATTACTCGCCACTAATCAACAGCTTAAAAAGCAGCTATCCGTGAAGAATGCGCTTGTGTCTCACACTGCCAATGAACTCTCTTCTGAAGTGAATCATATTGCTGCGATGCTCCCGAATTGGAATGACGAGCTCGGGAAGTCGCCGATTCTAACCTTGAAAAATGGCTTAGCTCAATTGAGTAATACGCCTCAAGGAGAAGGGCAAGTTTGTTACGATATAATTTTAATCTTAGAGGTGGTACTCAAAGCTTGGCAGGATGACTTAACCAAAGCCGGTATTGAACTGGATATTAAAGTCGAAACAAAACAACGATATGTCTCGTTGCTGTATTTTAATCTCGATATTATCTTCAATAGCTTGGTTGCGAGCATCATCAAGAGAAACTTTAAGTCGCAGAGTATGGTGGTTCTGGTTGAAGAGGTTAAGGAGCATCTTGTTGTGACCATTCGAGATCATGGGATGCCTTTCCCTAAACTGGCATCAAGCATGGGTGACAATACCGGAAAGTCGACCGACCTTAACATCGAAAAGCTGCCGCTATTGATGAATCAGAGCGGTGGTGAGCTTAATGCCTTTGTTTCGGAGTCTCAAAATAAGGTTCAGCTTTCGTGGCCAATTGAGTATCAAGTACTCGACAATCTTGAAGCCAGCACAATTGAACAGATTGAAACCATTAAGCTTGCCGCCTCAACACCAGAGCAACAAAAACTGACAGCGGAACAAGAGTGGAAGAACAGAGTGTCGCAGCTTGTGAGTGAAAACTACGCTGATGCCGAGTTCAGTACTGCAACTGCCGCTAAGTATTTGTTTATGTCTGAGAGAAGCTTACAGAGACGCTTTAAATCGGCTTACAACAAGACCTTCAAAGAGCACTTGAATGAAGTACGTCTAGAGCATGCGTGTGAGCGCTTACTCGCTGGAGAGAAGATCTCTGATGTGGCGTTTGATTCGGGGTTCAATGACCCTTCCTATTTCAGTCAAAGGTTTAAGCACCACTTTGGCATGTCACCATCTAAGTTTGCTGAAAACAACGAAGAGTAGCACGCAGCGGATACTCAGCTAGAACATAAATAAAGATACTTTAGCCTCGACATTCGTGTTGGGGCTTTCTTATGCTTCTACGAGATACGAGATACGAGA